>NZ_JALCZP010000032.1:0-24830 GCF_023555435.1 Polaribacter sp. Z014 | reverse complement strand
AATACTGAATACTGAATACTGAATACTGAATACTGAATACTGAATACTGAATACTGAATACTGAATACTGAATACTGAATACTGAATACTGAATATATGTACGTAGATTTACCAGAGAAAAGGTATTATAAAATAGGTGAAGTAGCTAACGCGTTTAACGTGAATACCTCTTTAGTTCGTTTTTGGGAAAAGGAGTTTGATATTATCAAGCCTAAAAAAAATGCTAAAGGAAATCGTTTATTTACCCAAGAAGATATTAAAAATTTTAAATTAATTTTTAGTCTTGTAAAAGAACGAGGTTTTACTTTAGAAGGAGCAAAACAAAAGCTTAAAAAAAATCCAGAATCTACTTTTGATCATCAAGAAATAATAACCCGTTTAGAAGGAGTTAAAGCAGAACTGATTAAAATTAAAAATCAATTGTAACATTTACTGTTATTGTGTGTCTAATTTGTAGGATAGACGCTTGTATTCTTTACATTCTCAAGAATATTAGGTAGTTTTGTAGTACAAAAAATCAATCAAAAATTAAAATTTAGAAATTATGAAAAAATGGTTAATTCCAGTAATAGTAATCCTTGTTGTTGTTTTCGGACTTTACAATTGGGGGAAAAACTTTAACAATACAGCTGTTGTTTTACAAGAAGATGCAAAAACAACATGGTCTAATGTAGAGAGTGCTTACCAACGTAGAAACGACTTAATTGGTAATTTGGTAAAAACAGTACAAGGAGCAGCAGATTTTGAAAAAGAAACGTTAACGGATGTTATTAATGCAAGAGCAAAAGCAACTTCTGTAAATATTAATGCGGGAGATTTAACTCCAGAAAAAATGGCGCAATTTCAACAAGCACAATCTGGTTTAAGTGGTGCTTTATCTAAGTTATTGGTTTCAGTAGAACGTTACCCAGATTTAAAAGCGAATGCAAACTTTTTAGAATTACAAAGCCAGTTAGAAGGTACAGAAAACAGAATTAACGTTGCTAGAGATCGTTTTAATGAAGGTGTAAATAATTATAATAAACACATTAAAGTGTTTCCAGGTTCTTTATTAGCAGGTCTGTTTAATTTTGATGCCATGGAGCGTTATAAAGCAAACGCTGGTTCTGAAAATGCGCCTGATGTAAACTTCGATTTTAATAAGAAAAAACAATAATATGTCTAAAGTAGAAGCGTTTCTATCTCCAGAAGAAGAACAAGAAATTATTTCTGCTATTAGAGTTGCAGAGAAAAATACTTCTGGCGAAATACGAGTGCATATAGAGGCTTCTTCAGAGAAGAATCATGATGAACGAGCGTTAGAAGTATTTCATCTGTTAAAAATGAACAACACTAAAGATGATAATGCAGTATTGATTTACGTTGCCGTAAAAGATAAGAAGTTTGTTATTTATGGTGATAAAGGAATTAACAAAGTAGTACCTACAGATTTTTGGGATAGTACCAAAGATGTAATGCAAAATCATTTTAAACAAGGTGATTTTAAACAAGGAATTGTTGACGGAATCTTAAAGGCAGGAAAAGAACTACAAGTTCATTTTCCTTGGCAAATTGATGATGAAGATGAACTTTCTAATGAAATTTCTAAAGGATGAGTAATTTAGTAGGCAGTATTCGGTTGGCAGTTTTTAGTAGAAAATTGATGTTATTTGCAATTCTTTTTTGTGGAATAAATCTTTTTTCTCAAGGATATAAAATTCCCGAAATCCCAAAATTTCAAACTAGTGTTTACGATTATGTAGGATTATTAACTGCAGACCAAAAAACAAGTCTAGAAAGTAAATTAGTACAGTATTCAGACACTACATCTACACAAATTGTAATTGCAATTATAGCATCCACCGAAGGTGAAAATATTAATTATTTAGCTGCTAATTGGGGAGAGAAATGGGGTATAGGTGATGCGGTTAAAGACAATGGTATTTTAATGTTATTGGCAAAAGATGATCGAAAAATTGCTATTCAAGCAGGTAGAGGAACAGAGCATCTTTTAACTGATTTTCTATCTAAAAGAATTATTGAAAGAATTATAATTCCGGAGTTTAAAAAAGGAGATTATTATAGTGGTTTAGACAAAGGATCTGATTATATTTTTAAAACATTAAATGGCGAATTCAAAGGAACACGTCAAAAAGATGCCGAAGGGTTTGATCCTGGAGTTATCATTTTTATTATTATAGTGATCATCATTTTTATTTTAATTTCTAGAGGAAATAAAAATAACGGAAAAGGTGGCAGAGGTTTTAGAAGAGGTTCTGTTGCAGAAAGTATTTTCGATGCCATTATTTTAAGTAACGCCGGTAGAGGCGGCGGAAGCTTTGGTGGCGGATTTGGAGGCTCTTCTGGTGGAGGTAGTTTTGGCGGAGGCGGCTTTGGTGGCGGTTTCGGTGGAGGTAGTTTTGGTGGAGGTGGCGCTTCTGGAGGTTGGTAGAAAAGCGAGTTTCCTTTTTTTTTTGAAGGATATATAAACCGTATTACATAAAAGAATAAATAGATATTAAACCCTTCAGATTTTATAAAACTTGAAGGGTTTCTTTATTAAAGTATTAATTATAGATTTTAGCATTGATGAAAAAAATAGTTGCAATTTTTAGTTTTCTGTTCTTAGTTAGTTGTCAGAATTTTGGTAGTTTAAAACTTATTTCAGACTTAGCTAAAGACTTAGGAGAAGTTTCTGGTACAGAAGTGGTTGCTAATTCTAATTTAATTTGGATGCTAAATGATAGCGGAAACAAACCTAGAATTTATGGGGTTTCGGAGAGTGGGAAGATTATAAAAGAGATTACTATAAAAGCTAAAAATAACGATTGGGAAGATTTAACTTCTGATGAAGAAGGAAACCTCTATATTGGTGATTTTGGAAACAACGATAGTAAAAGAAAAAATTTAGTTATTTTAAAAGTAAAACAGAAAGATTTAAACAGTTCTAAAAAAATTGAAATAGAAAAAATTAAGTTTTCATATCCAAATCAAACGAAGTTTCCACCTAAAAAGAAACAACTTTTTTTTGATGCTGAATCTTTTTTCTACTATAACAATTCATTTTATATTTTTACTAAAAGTAGAGTAAAAAATGAGTTTGGTAAAACCTCTTTGTATCGAATTCCGGCTAAGGAAGGAAAACATGAAGCAGTATTTATTTCTGAATTTAATAATGGTAACGATATGGATTCTTGGATTACTTCTGCAGATATTTCTAAGGATGGAAGTAAAGTAGCGTTGTTATCTCCAGCTGCGGTTTTAATTTTTACAGATTACAAAAACGATGATTTTTTATCTGGAAAACTAACAAAAACACCTTTAAATCATCTATCACAAAAAGAAGGAATTGCTTTTAAAAATAACAGTACATTATTAATTACCGATGAAAAAGCACATGGAGCTGGCGGTAATTTTTATGAACTTAAAATATAGTTTCATTTCTAAACCCCGTAACGCTCTTTTAATTTATCTACTAAATTAGTAGTGGTGTTGTTGTATGTAGTATCTACAGCTTCGATAATGGGTTTTCTGCTCTTAATTTAGATGCTTTTTCTAAATAAGTTTCTATAATAGTAGGTCCTATTAAATAAGAAAGTATACATTTTAGTGTATTTTCTTGTTTTTTAGATTAGATTTCTACTATATAAGAAATACGAAAACCAGAAATAACGTATAAATAGGGTGGTTTTATTTTTGGTAACTAGTGTTTACAAGTTACTTTTAAAATCTTTTATAAACTCTTCCCATTTCTTTGTTTTGTATAATTCATCAGAAAAATAGACTAATACTTTTTCCATCACTTCTTTATTTAAATAGCCCGGAATTCTATCTATTAACTCTACTTCTTCAGACAAAAATAAGGTAGTAGGATACGACATTTTTCCATTCATTAAAGTAGCTGCTAGTTGATGATAACCACGCCTTCCTTCTTTTTGAAACTTAAACGTATGATCATTAAAAACAATATCTTTTTTGTCTTCACCATCTAGTTTAACGGCATAAAAGTTTTTATTTATATACTCGCCAATTGTTATATTAGAATAGGTGTTGAGGTCCATTTTTTTACAATAGCCACACCAATCCGTATATACATCTACTATAATAGGTTTCGGGTTCTTTTTGTTTAATTCAATAGCTTCTTCAAAACCAAGCCATTTAATATTTTCTTGTGCATAAGTATTTATATAAAATATCGAAATTGCAATGAGTAATATCTGTTTTTTCATGCTTAATAAGTCGTAATAATTTTGTCTAATTTACAAAAAAAAAGAGGTTGTCTAAAAAGTGTTAAATCTTGTCATACTGCACTTGTTTCAGTATTTAAATTTACTGAATTTCAGTACTCTTAAGAATCTAAAATAAATTTAGATTGACAAAAAACTCACTTTTTAGACAGCCTCTTTCATTATATATTTCTGTGAAGTTTATTTTACTCCGTGCATTAATTTTTTAAATAAAGGTGTTAAGCTCATTACTAAAAGACCTGCAATTATAGGTACAAAAGTAAATATTAAAAAGAAAGTACTCATAGAGTATTTAGTTGTTATTTCATCAATCATTCCTCCCATAGAACCAGCTAATTTATTACCCATACCAACGGCAATATACCAAAGACCAAACATCATTGCTATCATTTTTCCGGGTACTAATTTAGATACATAAGACAAACCAACTGGAGATAAACTTAACTCACCTAAAGTGTGAAGTAAATATGCTAAAATTAGCCAAATAACACTAACAGATGCTGTTTTTGCACCTTGAGGAATACTAGCAGAGCCATAAGCTAAGACTAAGAAACCTAATCCTAATAGTATTAATCCAACACCGAATTTTATAGTTGCAGGTGGATTGTATTTGCTTTCCCAAATTTTAGAAAATAATGGAGCGAATGTTATAATAAAGAATGAATTTAAAATACCAAACCAAGAAGCAGGTATTTCCGTAGAAACTTCACTAAACTGGTTTTTTAGCATTGTAATTACGATAATCCAAATTATAGCAAAACTAATACCTAAAAAAGTATTTGATAAAGCGTATTTTTTAAAGGTTATTTTAAACAAACTAAATAAAACATAAGTAATAATAATTAACGGAACAATCGTAAGTAGTGTATTTGCTATTCTAAAAACAGTAGCAGCACTACCTTCTAGCACTCTATTAGTATAATCTTTAGCAAAAATGGTCATAGAACCACCAGCTTGTTCAAATGCAGCCCAAAAGAAAATAGTGAAAAATGCTAAAATACCAACAACAATATATCGGTCTCTTTGCACATTATTTGGTACATCGTCATAACTTTTTTCATCTTTGTTAATTGCATCAGATAAATCAGCTACTTTATTAGGTTTTAGACCAACATTACCAAAAATACTTTGCGCAAAATAAAATTGTAACATTCCTAAGAACATAAAAATACCCGCTAAACCAAAACCAAAATGCCAACCATAGGTTTCACCTACATAACCACAAAGCATAATCCCTAAAAAAGCACCAGCATTTACACCCATATAAAAAATAGTAAAGGCACCATCTTTTTTGTCTTGAGCATTTATATAAATACCATTAATGATTGAAGTAATATTTGGTTTAAAAAACCCATTTCCTGCAATTAATAAACCAATACCTACATATAAGGCCCAAGGAGTATCAAATGCCATGGATGCATGTCCAAGTGTCATTAATAAAGCTCCTATAACAACGGCATTTCTGTAACCCAAAATCCTATCGGCTAATATTCCTCCAATAATAGGGGTAAAGTACACCAACATGGTGTAAGTACCGTATAAACCTAAAGCTTCTTCTCTGCTCCAAGCCCAACCTCCATCTGTTAAAGATGAAATTAAAAAAATAACTAATAATGCCCGCATTCCATAGTATGAAAAACGTTCCCACATTTCTGTGAAAAATAAAATAAATAAACCTGCGGGATGTCCTAGCAGTAATTTATTGTTCATTTCTGAACCTTCAAATCTGTATTTAGCTGTATTCATGTAAAAAAATTAAATTTATTTAAGAATAACAAATCTCATTAAGATATAGTGTATGAAGTTTGTTATTTTGTTTTATTAATTATCGGCTAATTCGAAACCTTCGTTGTCCTCCATTTTTGTTCCCTCGTTATCTTCTGCTCCATGCGTTAAACGTTTTAGAGGTTTCAGTAAAGCAATAACGATCAATCCAAAAATTACGGTAAAAACTACGATTCCTGTAAAAATGGTGTATTCTCCAAACTGAGCTGATTTTTCACCTAAAATACCTGCTACTTTTCCTCCAAGCCCAGTAGCGGCAAAATATAATCCCATCATTAATGATGCATATTTTACGGGTGCTAATTTGGTAACAAATGATAAGGATACAGGAGATGAAGATAATTCTCCAATGGTATGAAATAGATAAGCAAGAATTAACCATTGCATTCCAGAACTACCATTAGCCTCATACTCTCTTACGGCTAAGATCATAAAAACAAAACCTAGTCCCATGATAATAGTTCCTGTTGCCATTTTAAACAATGAGGATGCTTCTTTATTATTAAGTTTTCTTTTTGCCCAAATATTTGCAATCCAAACTGCAAACAAAATAATAAAACCAGCATTTAATCCTTGAAACATTGGTGTTGGTATTAAATAACCAAATAACATTCTATCTGTTTTCTGCTCTGTATAAACACTCATTAATCCTCCTGCTTGTTCAAATGCTCCCCAGAAAACAACCACTAATAGAAATGATAATAAAAGAACTAAGAATCTATCTTTCATAATTTTTGACTCTAAATCTTTATAAATCATCATTAGAAGTCCTATAACAAAAGATAAAAAGACAAAAAGAGCACCGTAACCCCAATGATCAACACCTTCTTTAGTATATCCAACATATAATGATATGATAATTAAAACGGTCATAATCCCTAAGTGTATAGGCGATTTAAAAATATTACCAAATACTTTCCCTATAGAAACATCATTTTCTTTTTCTTTAACAGACATTTTATTACCTACATGAGTAATGTATTTTTGGCCCCAAATATATACAAGTAAACCAAGAATCATGGCAATTCCTGCAAGACCAAATCCTGCATGCCATCCCCACTTAGCAACAACTAAACCTATAAAGGTAGTTGCTAACAAAGAGCCTAAGTTAATACCGATATAAAAAATACTAAATCCTTTATCTCGTCTAATATCCCCTTTTTGATATAGACCTCCAACCATTGTAGAAATATTAGGTTTTAAACACCCAACTCCGGCAATAATGAATAATAAACCAGTAAAAAATGCCCAATCAGCTTCAATAGCTAGAACACCATGTCCTATTGATAATAATATAGCTCCTAACATTACAGTCTTTTTTTGCCCCAACACTTTGTCTGCTAGTATTCCTCCTGGAATAGATATAAGATACACCAACATTACATACCAACCATATAATTGATAGGCCTCAAGTTCAGTCCATTCTAAACCAGGACCATTCACATTTGAGGCTTGTGCAATCATGTAAATAACTAATATAGAGCGCATTCCGTAATAAGAAAAGCGTTCCCACATTTCTGTAAAAAATAATATATATAAACCTACAGGATGTCCAAATAGTTCTTTTTGGTGTGGTAGTTTAGCGGTATTACTCATATAATTATTCTTTTATTTAGTTGATTTGTTACTTAAATTTTCGTCGATAAAGTTAGTCATTTTTGTGAACAAATTTAAACGAGTATTTCTTCCTTTATAAATTCCGTGTGTTCTGTCTGGTACAATAAACATATCAAACTGTTTATTGGCTTCAATTAAAGAGTTTATCATTCTATAAGAGTTTTGTACATGTACATTATCATCACCAGTTCCATGCACCAATAAGTATTTTCCTTTTAATTTTTCTGCATAGTTTATTGGTGAATTATCATCATAACCACTAGCATTTTCTTGCGGAGTTTGCATATAACGTTCTGTATAAACAGAATCGTAAAAACGCCAAGAAGTAACAGGCGCGACCGCAATAGCTGTAGTAAAAATGTCATTTCCTTTTAAAATACAGTTTGTACTCATAAAACCACCAAAAGACCAGCCCCAAATACCAACGTTGTTTTTGTCGATATAAGAACGTGCTGCTAATTTTTTAGTCGCAGCAATTTGATCTTCAACCTCATATTTACCCAATTCTTTTTGAGTCACTTTTTTAAAGTCAGCACCTTTAAAACCAGTTCCGCGTCCATCAACACAAACCACAATAATTCCTTTTTGAGCTAACATATTGTGCCAGTAATCATTGCTACCGTTCCAAGTATTTCCAACTTGTTGAGAACCTGGACCAGAATATTGAAACATTAATAAAGGATATTTCTTATTAGCATCAAAGTCTAACGGTTTCACCATCCACATGTTTAAATCGTTTCCGTTAATGTTGATGGTAGAAAATTCTTTCGGACTCATTTTGTATGCCGATAACTTTTCTTTTAATGCGGCGTTATCTTTTATCACCTTTAACATTTTTCCTTTAGCAGTGTATAAAGAATAAATAGGTGGTGTTTCTGCTGATGAATACGTATTGATAAAGTAGTTTAAATTTTTACTGAAAGCAGCCGTGTTTTGCCCGTCTTTATTACTTAATAAGCTTTTATGTTTTCCGTTTAAATTAATGGAATAAACACCTCTATTGATAGATCCATTTTCTACAGATTGATAATAAATAGTTTTTTTACTTTCGTTAAAACCATAATAGTTGGTTACTTCCCAATTTCCTTTTGTAATCTGGTTGATTAGTTTTCCACTGAAATCATAATGATAAATATGGTTGTAACCATCTTTTTCGCTAGTCCAAATAAAACTGTTATCGGCTAAAAAAGTAAGATTGTCTGTAATATCAATATATGCTTTGTCCGTTTCGTTAAGTAATAAAGTAGTATTAGCTTGTGCAGCATTCACTTTATATAAGTTTAAATTATTTTGATGACGATTTAAAGTAGTTGCCACTAAAACATCTGCATCCTTAGACCATTTAATTCTAGGAATATATTCGTAATCACCTAAAGAAATTTTCTTAGTATTTTTTGATGCAAGTGTATACATGTGTAATGTTACAGCTGCATTTTTCTCTCCTGCTTTTGGGTATTTAAAAACTTGTTGTGTTGGGTATAATTGGGTACCAATAATATCCATAGAAAAAGTAGGAACATTGGTTTCATCAAAACGTAAAAATGCTAAATGAGACCCGGTTTTATTCCATTCAAAAGCTCTTACAAAAGCAAATTCTTCTTCATAAACCCAATCTGTAATTCCGTTGATGATTTCATTTATTTTTCCATCCGTAGTAACTTGAGTAATTTTGTTTGAAGCTACATTTTTAATAAAAATATTATTATCTTTTGCATAGGCTACATTTTTATTATCAGGAGAAAAAACAGGTTCTTGAATAGCCTCGCCAATTAACGTCAATTCTTTAGAAGCAATATCATAGGCATAATAAGTTCCTTTCTTAGAATGACGATAAATTTGCTGGAAGTTAGTACCTAAAATTAGTTTTGTTTCATCATTATTAAAACTATAAGAAGAGAAACTATTTAGCCCTTTTAAATCTGCACTATTTACAATTGTTTCAACTTTTTCTAAAGTTTTATAGCTGTATTTGTCTACTGTTACCGATCTTGTTAATCTATTAAAATCTAAAACCGCATAAAAATCGCCATTCATAGAGTTTAAAGAATTCATTCTTTCTGCAGAAAACGTTCCGTTCCAGATTTCTTCTAATGTAATTTCTTTTTTGTTTAATGTTTGATTTGCATTTTGCTGTGAAAATGCTATACAACTAATTAATAGTAGAATAGTTGTTAGTGTTACTCCTTTTCTCATTGTAGACCTTGGGATTTGATAAAAGTTTGCCAAGTTTACGGAAAAATCCATAAAAAATATCTTAAAAAAGGAGAAAACTTAGATATCCCTTAATGTTTTAACAGTTTCACTTATCTTTGTTGTTGATAGTTTTATACCCAAATGAATGAGCAAACTTATTTCTGGTTTTTCTAAGTTAACGAAAGATGAAAAGATTACGTGGTTAACTGAAAATTATTTCCATAATAAACACGAAACAGAAGAAATTATAAAACAGTATTGGAATGACAATAGTGATTTACAACAATTACACGATGATTTTATAGAAAATACAATTTCTAATTTCTACATGCCTTTTGGTATTGCACCAAATTTTGTAATTAATAATAGAACTTATGTGATTCCTATGGTTGTAGAAGAAAGCTCTGTGGTTGCTGCAGCTTCTTTGGTAGGTAAGTTTTGGAGCACCAGAGGTGGTTTTAAAACGAAGGTTATTGGTACTACTAAAATTGGGCAAGTCCATTTTATGTATGCAGGAGATAAAAGGGAACTTGAATCGTATTTTAATAAAAATAAAACGGAATTATTTGCTGGAACGGCTTCCATTACTAAAAATATGGAAAAACGTGGCGGTGGAATTTTAGATATAAAATTAGTTGATAAAACTGATAAATTAGAAAATTATTACCAACTGCATGCAACCTTTGAAACGAAAGATTCAATGGGTGCAAATTTTATAAACTCTTGTTTAGAAGCCATTGCTAAAAAGTTTGAAAAAGACGATGTAGAAATTGTAATGAGCATTCTTTCTAACTATGTTCCAGAATGTTTGGTTAGAGCAGAGGTGAGTTGTACAATTGAAGAGTTGGGAGGCGAAAACCCACAGAAATTTGCAGAGAAATTTTACCAAGCAATAAAAATTGCAGAAATAGAACCTTATAGAGCGGTAACGCATAACAAAGGAATAATGAACGGAATTGATGCTGTTGTTTTGGCAACAGGTAACGATTTTAGAGCGGTGGAAGCCGGTGTACATGCCTACGCTTCAAGATCCGGACAATATTCTAGCTTGTCTCATTGTACAATTGAT
Source organism: Polaribacter sp. Z014 (assembly GCF_023555435.1). Classification (NCBI taxonomy): domain Bacteria; kingdom Pseudomonadati; phylum Bacteroidota; class Flavobacteriia; order Flavobacteriales; family Flavobacteriaceae; genus Polaribacter; species Polaribacter sp. Z014. The sequence goes on along the minus strand of NZ_JALCZP010000032.1, from coordinate 13,940 downwards.
GATGGGATTTTTAAGTTTTGGATTGAAATTCCGCTAGCTCTAGGAACCGTTGGTGGTTTAACAGGTTTACATCCATTAGCAAAATTATCGTTAGAAATGTTGCAAAAACCATCTGCTAGAACTTTAATGCAAATTATGGCAGCAGCAGGTTTGGCACAGAACTTTGCAGCCTTAAGAGCTTTAACTACTAAGGGAATTCAGCATGGACACATGAAAATGCATTTGCAGAATATCTTAAATCAATTTAATGCTACAGAAGAAGAAAAAGAAATAGTTACTGCTTTTTTTGATAAAAAAACGGTGACACATTCTGCAGTGGTAGAAAAAATAGATGAGTTACGGAAACCGACCATTAATTGGATTGATTTTTTTGATAAAAATTTGGTACGTTCTAAATTATCTAAGATTGATGAAAACTCAAAACCACTTTTCGGTAAGATGAATGGGCAACAAATGATAGAACATTTAAGCTTTTTATTACAAATTTCTAATGGCAAAGTAGCTGCAGATTATTATGTTTCTGATGAAAAATCAGCAAGAAGAAAACCTTTTTTAAATACAGAAGGTGAATTGCAAGTAGGATTTAAAGCACCTCTGTTGTCTGAAGAACCAAATGCCTTAAAATTTAATTCTGTGGGTAAAGCAATAAAGGATTTATTCATTCAAATAGATGCTTTTAAAATTCATTTTGAAACAGCTAAAGCTGAAAATCATCCATTTTTTGGGGAATTAGATTATGAATATTGGCAAAAATTTCATGTAAAACATTTTACACATCATTTTAAACAATTTGGATTGTTGTAAGTGTTTTGGCTAAAGCCAATTTTAATTTAATAATTATATTAGTCATCCTGCTAAAGCAGAATGCAATTCAATAGGATGTAATTAAATATTAATTAACAAAAAATGAATTTTTATTCAAACGGAAAATTATTATTAACAGGAGAATATCTTGTTTTAGATGGCGCAAAATCTTTGGCAATTCCAACTAAATTTGGACAAGATTTAGTCGTGGAAAGAATAAAAGAACCCGAGATTATTTGGGGTAGTTTTACACATACAGGAGAATGTTGGTTTGAGGCTGTTTTCGATTTAAAAAAACTACGTTTGATAAATTGTACCTTCAATTCTGATAAAGAAGGTAGCGGAGAAGTGATTGCAGAAACGTTGTTAGATATTTTAAAAGAAGCAAAAAACTTAAATCCAGATTTTTTAGCATCAGAAAACGGATATGTTGTAAAAACAAACCTTACATTTCCAAGAAATTGGGGATTAGGAACTTCATCAACATTAATAAATTCGGTTGCTTCTTGGGCAAAAGTAGATGCTTTTAAATTATTATGGAATTCCTTTAAAGGAAGTGGTTATGATATTGCTTGTGCACAAAATGATATGCCAGTTTTTTATCAAATTAAGGATAAAGAACCTATCGTTGAACCAATTGAATTCAACCCGAGTTTTAAAGATAAGTTGTTTTTTGTACACTTAAATCAGAAACAAGACTCTAAAGAAGGGATAGCAAAGTTTAGAGAAAGCAATCTTAATTTTGATAAAGAAATAAAAAGAATTTCAGAAATTTCTGATGCATTTTTAACAACAAAATCATTAGAAGAGTTTGACGAATTAATAGTTGAGCATGAACAAATTATTAGTTCAATTATCAAACTAAAAACAGTTAAAGAAAAGTTGTTTCCAGATTATTTTGGAGCAATAAAAAGTTTAGGTGCATGGGGAGGCGATTTTGTTTTAGTAACAGGAAATCCAGAAACACCAAGCTATTTTAAAAATAAAGGATTTGAAACTATATTGACTTACAGTCAGATGGTTTTATAAACTCACATAAGACCTCACAGGTTTTAAAAACCTGTGAGGTCTCAAAATAAAAAACATGAAAAAAGTAATAATTATTGGAGGTGGAGCAGCAGGATATTTTACAGCGATAAACGCAAAAGAAAATAATCCTGAATTAGATATTACGATTCTCGAAAAAGGGAATGATGTTTTACAGAAAGTAAAAATTTCTGGAGGTGGAAGATGTAATGTTACGCATGCGTGTTTTATTCCAAAGGATTTAACAGAGTTCTATCCAAGAGGAAAAAAAGAATTGTTAGGGCCTTTTCACCAGTTTATGACAGGCGATACTTTTGAATGGTTTGAAAATAGAGGAGTTCCTTTAAAAATAGAAGATGACAATCGTGTTTTTCCGGAAGCAAATACCAGTCAGGCAATTATAGATTGCTTTCAAAACGCTGTTGATAACTTAGGAATTAAAGTGTTGACAAACTGTGGTGTAAATTCGGTTTCTCAACAAGATAATAAATGGGTTATCAACACAAAAGAACAAGTTTTTGAAGCTGATAAATTAGTAATCGCTGCAGGAAGTTCTAAAAAAGTGTGGGAATTGTGTGAGACTTTAGATCACGTTGTTGTTGAGCCTGTTCCGTCTTTGTTTACCTTTAATATCAATGATAAACGTTTGGTAGATTTATTAGGAACTTCGGTTCCGAATGCTACGGTTACCATTTCTGGAACAAAATTAGAGGCTTCCGGACCGTTATTAATTACCCATTGGGGAATGAGCGGGCCAGCGGTTTTAAAATTATCCGCCTTTGGCGCAAGAATTTTAGCGGATAAAAACTATCAATATAACGTAGAAGTAAATTGGTTGTCTAGACCAACGGATAAAGTATTGAATGTTTTGTTGAATTTAAAAAAGAAAGAACCTAGAAAAACAGCTATTTTAAAATCGCCTTTTGCTGAGGTTTCTAAAAGATTATGGGAACGTTTTGTAATTGCAGCAGGCATAAGTGCAACTCAGAATTGGGCAGATTTAAATAACGCTCAATTAGAAGGTTTAGCAAATCAATTAACCAAAGGAGTTTTTAACGCAAACGGAAGAACTACTTTTAAAGACGAATTTGTAACCGCTGGAGGAGTAGATTTAAAGGAAATAAACTTTAAACGTTTTGAAAGTAGAAAACATAAAAACCTCTTTTTTGTAGGTGAAGTTTTAAATATTGATGCTGTTACTGGAGGATTTAATTTCCAGAATGCGTGGACAGGAGGTTTTATTTGTGCGAACGCTTTGGCAGAATAATTTAAGTCATTGCGAGGAACGAAGCAATCTGTTATTTAATGAGGAGATTGCTTCGTGCCTCGCAAAGACGAATAAAAAAGATAAAAATGGCAAGAACAGAATCTAACGAGTTTAAAAACGGAACAAAAGCACCCGATTTTAATTTATTAAATACGGTTGATAATACTTTTCTTTCGCTCGAAAATGCAAAAGGAGAAAAGGGAACCGTAATTATGTTTATCTGTAATCATTGTCCGTTTGTAATTCATGTAAATGCGGAGTTGGTAAAAATGGCGTATGATTATCAGCAAAAAGGAATTAATTTTATAGCTATAAGTGCTAATGATGTGGATAATTATCCGCAAGATTCACCTGAATTAATGAAGCAGCTTGCCAAGGATGAAAACTATCCTTTTCCTTATTTGTATGATGAAACTCAAGAAGTAGCAAAAGCGTATGACGCTGCTTGTACGCCTGATTTTTATGTGTTTGACAACAATTTAGAAGCCGTGTATCATGGTCAATTAGATAACTCAAGACCAGGAAATGGAAAACCTGTTACAGGAATTGATTTACGTAATTCTCTTGACAATTTATTAGAAAATAAATCTGCAGTAGAAAATCAAAAACCAAGTATGGGTTGTGGAATAAAGTGGAAGTAGTTTTGCTTTAATAAAAATTATTAAATAGCATCATTTACTTCAATCCAATACCCATTTGGGTCTTGAAAATACACTTGTTTAATACCATCGTTTCTAACGTAATCTTTATTAGGCGTACCTAGCCAATCAGAATACTCTATTTTTAATTCTTTTAAATGCGTTACAAATGAATCTATATTTACGGTTGTTAAAGCAAAATGAACGGCTTTGTTCGTTTTTATTTCAGCATCTGGACGTGGAATTATGTGAAGCTGTTTACCTTCTCCAAGTGATAGCCATCTAGTTTTAGAATTAGAAGCAGTATTCTTAATTTCTTTAAGTTGCAGTACTTTTTGATAAAAGGCAATAGATATATCTACGTCTTTAACAGAAAGGGCTATGTGATTGAATACGAAAGTATGCATTTATAAAAGTTTATTATTTTGATTTAATAGTAGCAAACTTAAGGATTAAAAAAGTAAATAATTTAATTTTTAAGGTTTCCAAATTAATAATAGCAAGACTAATTTTTAGATGAAATAGATAAGAGATGTATTTATTATTGAAATGTATTTTTTTGAAAACGGATTTTATAGAATAAGAAATTAAAAGGTATTAATACTAATTACGCCTAAAAAAAAGAATCTTACGCGCTAATTTTTAGTTAGTATGTAAGATTCTTTCTTGTTTTTAAGATGTTTATGCTGCTTTACTTTGCAGTTTAGTACTAAGAAGATTGCTAATTAGTTTATTCCATTTTTCTATAACATCGAACTCGTTAACTGGTTGAAAGCTAATATCAGAATTGTAGAATTCTAGGATAACGTTCGGTTTATTTTTATCAATAGCATTCAATTTTAAATTTAATTTATCCAGTGTTGTTTCGTTCTTTCCTAAAGATTTACTGATATTACTAATTTCACAACTTTTAATAGTTGTAAGATCTACATATTGAAGATTATTTTTTTCTTTTGTTTTTTGTAGAAAAGAAATGGCATTTTTAGATTCATCTATACCAATGGCGTAATGTTCTCCAATTTCATGATTTGTAATTTCAGAATTATGCTCTTTTGCAAAATCTTTAAGTAAGTCTAATAACTCTTTTTCTTTTTTCTTTTTGTTTTTATTTGTTAGTACAAAAGGTAATGCACATATTACTATACAAATAATTCCTATAATGATTGTTCCTAAATCCATGTTGTGTTTTTTTAATTTTTTGATATACTAATTTTTATATGAGGCGGTAAATCGCAACATATCAATACTTTAATTAACTACGTAAAAGGTAGTTTTAATAAAGAGAAGTATTACCAAAAATTATGGAAAGGAAATATAAGATCAGATTTTCGGTGTCTGATTCGAGTAGTATTTAAGTAATTTTTATACTGTTTAAACTTAGAATTAAACTCTAGTTTATTAGAATACGTAATTGTCAAAAAATCGTCTGAAGACAATTGAAAACTAGGTAATGAAAACTCAGTAAGCTCAGAAATTGAATTTTCTGATTGTTGTGTGTGAGTGTAAAATACTTTAGAAGCAGTTTCTAAATACGTAGCCTTTTCCTTATTTTCAGCAACATTATGCGTGTTAAAATAAGATGACGTATTTGCAGAAAGGTACATCCCAGAACAATAAATTGAAATGAGTAATAGTACTTTTAGAATTTGGTGTTTCTGCTTCATTATTTCTTTGTCTAAAGACTTAGACGGTACAAACTTAGTTTTTTTTATTTTAGGATGTTTAAAAAGTTTGTTTATTATGATTTTTTTAAGAAAACAAAATCACCCAACTTCTCCACGATGCGGTTTTAAAGCATCTCTATAAATTTTCATATCTTTTTCGGCAACAGTAATAAAAGCAGCAAACAACATTGGGTTCTTTTCTTCAATATCAATTTCAAAGAACGTTAAGTTTTCTATTTCTGCAAATTCTTTTAAATGAATGGTATGATGTTTTGCTGTTTGTGCTGCATCTGGACCTCTAAAATCCCACAATAATTTTATTTTTCTAGACATTTATTTGTTTTAATGGTTGATGAAAATGAATAACTCACCACTTTCAAAATTAATTTTAATCTGGTTATTAGTTGCTTTGTTTCTTGTACCAATTCGTTCTCCGAAAGATAAATCTTCTTTTTTTAAAGGATATTGCAATCCTTCTGTAGTAATATTTATTGCTTTAGGGAAAGGAACCAAAGAAACTATTTTATCGTTACAATTAGTAATTTTGGTGCTTTTATCAGCTAAAAAATAACGACTATAATCATCAAAAAAAGTAAGCTGCAATTTGTTTTTCCACTGAATTGTTGTGTGCAAGTTTCCTAAAAAATGATCTTGTTCTTGTCCGCTTCCACCATAAATATCAATGTTTTTAAAACCTTTATCAAATAGAATTTGAAGAATTTTATCAAAATCTGTAAAATCTTGATTCGGAGTATGAATAACTTCTATGTCTTTTGGTAAATTTTCTAAAGAATCAAAATCGCCACTAATAAAATTGGGTTTAATATTGTTTTCTTTTAAATATTTATAAGCTCCATCTGTAGCACAAATAATTTCATATTTGTCTAAATCAGGGAGTGTTTTTGGTGGTTTTCCGTTTAAAAGTAAAAAGACATTTCCTTTTTTCATGGATACAAAAATACCCATTTCAAAATTAATGAAATGGGTGTTTTGAAAGTGATTATTAAGGTTTATTTTTCTTTTATAATAAGTCCGATTATTCCTAATCTAGCAATTAAAAAAATTGTCATACCAATTATTGTTGGTGTTATAGCAAATTTTAAACCTATTCCTAGAACTCCAGCTGATGAGTCTGTAGCAATTGCAACTACTTCGAATATCCAAAACAATTCTTGAAAAAGACATCCAAATCCAAAAACTAAAGCAAATAGGCTTGCTCCTTTAACAAGTTCTCTGTTTTTCTGTGTATTATTTTTAATGCTTTTTATAAGTAAAATGATAGTAATAATAAAAATGATAAATAATGGGATTATAAATAAAGGATCTCCGTTTGTGATTGTTTCCATAGTATATGTTTTAAAGTTCGTTTTTAAAAGAGTAAGAATGTTTGTTCTTATAATATAATTGAGACAATTGGATAGTTTTTAATTTGTTTTTACTAAAACTGTTTTTTTTGTTTATTCTTTTTTCATCCAAGTAAGTGCAATTACACCTAATCTGCCAATAAGAAAAATGATAAAACCAAATATAACTGGTGTAATTTCGCATTTTAAGCCTATTCCTAAGACCTGGTGAGATACATCATTCGCTATTGCAATCATAGTAAACATTTGGTACAAACCAATAAAAAGGTTTAAAAAACCAAATACAAGTGCAAATAAACTGACGGATTTAATGAGTTCCCTATTTTTTTCTGAATTTATTTTAAAACCCTTCATGACTAAGAAAAGTGTTAAAAGTAAAAGAATAATTAAGGGAATCATAAATGTATTGCCTCCATCGATAATATATTTCATAATATAAGTTTTTAAATTCGTTTCAAAAATATTGGTAATGTTTGTTCTTAAAATATATTTGAGATGAATGAATCCTTTTTACTTGGTTTCTACAAAAAATAGGTAGTTTTAGTATAAAAAGTGTCAAATTTGCTTTTTAGAGATTAAAATAAGTAATCCGTCGCTAATTATCCTAAAAATTAAATCTTTATTTTTATTTTGTAACATATGCAAAAAGAACTGATTTTAGTCTTAAAAAAAATACCAATACATTTTTTATGTTGGATGCTTGTTTGGTTTTTCTTCAAAAGTTTTTTTAGTGTAGGTTCATCAAACAAAGCTTTTTTATTTTGGTTTTCTTCTCTTTTAAGTATTGTAACATTAATTACTGCGTATGTTTTTGTATATGATTTAATTCCTAAATATTTATTAAAAAAACAATATAAGAAATTTGTTCTTTATACTATTTATTCAGGTGTTTTTGTTGCTACAACTATTTTAATGATAGAAGTAGTTGGGTTTGTGTTTTATTTTAATTTAGAATTTCAAAAAATGCCAGCATTAACTACAAATCCTGCTGTAATTTTGGTTTGTATTTTTTTTATAGTTGTTTTGGCAAGTGGTTTAAAAATATTAAAACACAGTTATAAATCTTTAGATGAAAAAAAGACTTTAGAAAACAAATTTTTACAAACTAAGTTAGAGTTAAAGGAGCAAGAATTAAAGTTTTTAAAGATGCAAATTCATCCGCATTTTTTGTTTAATTCTTTAAATACTATTTATGGTTTTGCTATCACTAAAGCGGATGAAGCGCCAGAAATGATTTTAAAATTATCTAATTTACTAGATTACATTTTATATCAAGTAGAAAAGCCAAAAGTGCTATTAGTAGAAGAAGTAAATCATTTAGAGGACTATATTTCTTTAGAGAAAATGCGTTTTCACGATACTTTAAAAGTGAGTTTTAAAAAGGAAAATATAAATGATAATTTGCAAATTCCACCGATGTTATTAATTCCGTTTGTAGAAAATAGTTTTAAACATGGTTTTACTGCTAATGGAATTTTAAAAGTTGATATTCATCTTAAAATAGATGCTAATTTTTTGTTTTTTGAAATAGAAAACTCATCCAAAGAAAAAGAAGATATAAATGCCGGAATTGGTTTAGATAATATTAAAAAAAGACTAGAAATGTTATATCCGAAGAAACATCAACTAGAAATTATAGATAAAAAGGATGCATTTAAAGTGTCTTTAAAAATTGAGTTTAATAAATAGTGTCATTTCGACCTTTTGGGAGAAATCACATAAAGTAACTCAACATTGTGTGATCACTGTTATGCGACTTCTCACGCTGTTCGAAGTGACAAGTTTTGGAGGTTTTTACCACCCAGTTTGTCTTTTCGATAGAAAGAGGAACGAATGACGATAAATCTCATGCTTTCTAATCTAAAAATAAATAGCTAAAAAATGAATCAGATTACTTGTGTTATTGTTGATGACGAGCCCGTTGCTAGAAAAATTATAGAAACTTTTGTAGCTAAAATCCCGAATTTAACTTTAGTTAAAAGCTGTAAAAATGCCATGGAAGCATTCGAAATTGTAAACACACAAAATATAGATTTATTCTTTTTAGATATTAATATGCCTGATGTATCAGGTTTGTCGTTGGCAAAATCCATCAACAAAAAATCTAAGATCATTTTTACAACGGCATATAGAGAATATGCGGTGGATGGTTTCGATTTACAAGCAGTAGATTATTTATTAAAACCAATTGCATTCGATCGATTTTTACAAGCAATAAATAAGTTTTTCGAAACTAAGGTAACAATAAAACCTAAGGTTGATATTGAAGAAACAGCAGTAAAGAATAACTATATTTTTGTGCGATCAGATCGTAAAATGGTAAAAGTTATTTTTGATGAAATTCTGTATGTAGAAAGTTTATCGGACTATATTAAGATTTACACAAAAGACAAGGTTTTAGTAACCAGAGAAACCATTTCTAATTTAGAAGTAAAATTACCTTCGCATCAATTTTTACGAATTCATAGGTCTTATATTATCAATTTAAATAAAACAGATTCGTACACTAATGAGTTGGTAGAAATTGAAAAAAATGCCATTCCTATTAGTAGAACCTACAAAGAAAATGTACTTAAAAAGTTAACTGAAAATTCTTTGAAATAGTTTTATCTTTGGTGCAAAATTAAGACGTTTGGATACAGCACAATTTATTTCGAAAGCAAATACTAATTCAGTAGAAAAAGCAAGTTTTACCTGGCAAACACCTAGTAATATTGCATTGGTAAAATATTGGGGAAAGAGCAATCCGCAAATACCAAGAAATGCTTCTATTAGTTTTACGTTAAATAATTGTCATACCATTACTACGATTGATTTTATGCGTAAGCGTAATTCAGAACTTGATTCAGAATCTGAAAAAGTAGTAGATTTCGATTTGTTTTTTGAAGGAAAACAAAAAGACGCATTCAAACCAAAAATTGCAGAATTCTTTAAAAGAATACAAGAATATTGTCCGTATATTTTTGATTATAAAATGACCATTAATTCAGAGAATTCTTTTCCGCATTCTAGCGGAATTGCATCATCTGCAAGTGGATTAAGTGCTATTGCAATGTGTTTGATGAGTTTGGAGTCTGAATTAAATCCTGATTTATCAGCAAAAGAAATCAATAAAAAAGCCTCTTTTTTAGCACGTTTAGGTTCTGGAAGTGCAAGTAGAAGTATAGAAGGACCGATGGTTGTTTGGGGAAATCATCCAGAAATAGAAGGAAGTTCAGATTTGTTTGGTGTACAATTTCCTTATAAAGTGCATCCGGTTTTTGATAATTATCAAGATGCAATTTTGTTAGTTGATAAAGGAGAAAAACAAGTTTCTAGTACCGTTGGTCATAATTTAATGCATGAGCATCCGTATGCAGAAAGTCGTTTTACCCAAGCAAATGAGAACTTGAGTAAAATGTCAGAAATTCTACAAAACGGAGATATTAAAGCATTTGTTAATTTGGTAGAAAGTGAAGCGTTAACATTGCATGCTATGATGATGACTAGCAATCCGTATTTCATTTTGATGAAACCAAATACGTTAGAGATTATTAATAAAATTTGGGAATACAGAACTGAAAATAATAGTAATATTTGTTTTACCTTAGATGCAGGTGCCAATGTGCATGTTTTGTATCCGGAGAATGAAAAAGAAAAAGTAAATCATTTTATAGAAAATGAACTTTCTATATACTGTCAGAAAAATCACTATATTTATGATACTGTTGGACTTGGCGCTAATAAAATGTAATTTATCAGAATTAAAACAATTTAAATGAACGCTTTTATAAAGTTAGTATCCATAATAATTTTTCTTTTTACAGTATCTATTTCTGCACAAAAAACTACTTGGTTAGATGGGCAGTTAAAAGAGACAAACCAAGCTAAATCTGTTTATTATACAGTAAATTCTAGTAATGCTAAAGAAGTAATTTATTTTTATAAAAGTGGTAAAGTTTTTAGGAAAATAGGCTACTCTAGAGGCAAGTTGGAAGGAGTCTTTTCTGAATTTTATGAATCTGGCGAATTAAGAACTTCCGGAACCTATGTCGATGGTTTAGAGGACGGTGTCTGGAAAACGTATTATAAGAACGGAAAGAATAAGGAAAAAGGAAAATACACAAAAGGAGAAAAAGTTGGTGTCTGGAAAACTTTTTACAAGAATTTTTAATAATGTTTTGTTAATATATTAATTCGTATTTTTGCAACACTATAAAAAAGAAAAATGAAAGGACCATTATTTTATGCTAAAATCCTTCTCTTCGGAGAATACGGAATCATAAAAGATTCTAAAGGGTTAGCAATTCCGTTTAATGCATACCGAGGAGCTTTAAAAACTTCAGTCGATTTAAGTGGAAGCCCTAAAGTTTCCAATCAAAATTTAGAACGTTTTTATAAACATTTAACTACCTTAACTACAGATTTAGTTTCCTTTAATTTAAAGGATTTAAAGAGAGATATAGAAAACGGAATGTATTTTGATTCTTCTATACCACAAGGGTATGGAGTTGGTAGTTCTGGTGCTTTAGTTGCGTCTATTTATGATCAATATGCAGACGATAAAATAACCGTTTTAGAAAACTTAACGAGAGAAAAGTTATTAAAATTAAAGCAAATTTTTTCTTTAATGGAATCTTTTTTTCATGGGAATAGTTCTGGTTTAGATCCTTTAAATAGCTACTTAAGTTTACCAATATTAATCAATTCTAAAGACAATGTAGAGCCTGCAGGTATTCCTTCTCAAAAACAAGGAAAAGGAGCTGTTTTCTTATTAGATTCTGAACAAATTGGTGAAACGGAACCTATGGTGAACATTTTTATGAATAAGATGAAAAACGAAGGTTTTAGAAAAATGATTAGCGAAGAATTTGCAACAACAACAGATGCTTGTATTGAAGATTTCTTAGGAGGAAACGTAAAATCTTTGTTTGGTAATGTAAAATCATTGTCTAAAATTGTTTTAAAGAATTTTAAACCAATGATTCCAGATGCTTTTCATAAAGTTTGGGAAAACGGAATTAAAACAAATGATTACTATCTAAAACTTTGTGGTTCTGGTGGTGGTGGTTACATTTTAGGTTTTACTGAAGATTATGAAAAAGCTCAAAAAAGCCTTAAAAACTATAAATTAGAATTAGTTTATAGATTCTAATTTTATGATTAGTTTTAAAGCCAAAAGAATCATTTTTAAATTTTTTAGCTTACTTTCTGTTATAAGAGGTTACAACATTCTTGTGCTTATTTTAGCGCAATACTTAGCGGCTATTTTTATATTTTCACCCCAAAAAAAACTTAGAAGTATTGTTTTTGATGTTGATTTGTTATACATCATTTTAGCAAGTATATGTGTTGTTGCAGCTGGTTATATCATCAATAATTTTTATGATGTTCAAGTAGATAGAATAAATCGTCCTCTAAAAACAGGTATAGATAATTATGTAAAACAGTCTGTCAAGTTAAAATTATATTTTACATTAAATTTTTTAGGTTTTATTTTTGGTCTATTAATTTCCGGACGAGCAGCGTTGTTTTTTGCAATTTATATTTTTGCTATTTGGTTCTATTCCCATAAGCTTAAAAAGTATCCATTTACAGGATTGGTTTCTGCTACTGTGCTTACAATTTTGCCTTTTTTTGCGGTCTTTGTATATTTTAAAAATTTTTCAAAAATAATTTTTGTACATGCCGTTTTCTTGTTTTTAGTACTTATGGTAAGAGAATTACTAAAAGATTTACAGAATATGAAAGGTGCAATAATAAATGATTATGAGACTTTTCCTGTCTTTTATGGAGAAAAAAAGACAAAACAGTTATCAATATTCTTATTGGTTTTAACATTATTTCCTGTGGTAATTTTGTTTAGTTATCCAGCATTAAGTTATATGAGATTCTATTTTTATTTTGCATTAATTGTGCTGATTTTTCTAGGGTTTTATTTGTGGAATTCAACAGAAACGAAACAATATAGAATGATGCATAATGTTTTGAAAATCTTGCTTTTAATAGGTGTTTTTTCTTTAATTTTTATAAAGCCAGAACTAATTGTAGAAAAAGTAATAGATAGATTGAATTAAGCTTTTTTTGCGTATTTTTGCAAAAATTTTTTAAAGTAATGAATTCAAATAAAAACTCGTCGAGAGGACGACAAGAAGGTAAAAAAAGTACTCCACTTAGTAGAAAAAGCAAGCCTTTAGCTAGAAAGACTCCGAAGAAAACTTTCACCAAAATTAAAGAGGCTCCAAAGTCTAATGACGCGACAGGAATCCGTTTAAACAAATATATTGCAAATTCTGGAGTTTGTTCTCGTAGAGAAGCAGATACGTATATAGAACACGGTAGTGTAGAGGTAAATGGAAAGCTAGTAACAGAAATGGGGTATAAAGTACAGCCAGACGATATTGTTCGTTTTGATGGGACTTCTATAACGCCAGAACAAAAAAGATATATTTTACTGAACAAGCCTAAGAACTACATTACCACAATGGATGATGATAGAGGTAGAAAAACAGTAATGGAGTTGATTGCAAATGCATCAAAAGAAAGAATCTATCCTGTAGGAAGATTAGATAGAAACACAACTGGTTTGTTGTTGTTTACTAATGATGGTGATTTAGCCAAAAAATTAACACACCCAAAACATAATGTTCGTAAACTATATCACGCTTCTTTAGATAGAAAATTGGAGTTAAGAGATTTAGAGAAATTACGTGGAGAGGTTATTATTGAAGGTAGAAAAGTATTTATTGATGCGGTTTCTTATGTAGATGGACAGCCAAAGTCTGAAATAGGTATCGAAATACATTCTGGTAGAAATAGAATTGTGCGTAAAATATTTGAACACGTAGGTTATAAAGTAAATAAACTAGATAGAGTTATTTTTGCTGAATTAACAAAAAGAAACTTACCGAGAGGTAGATGGAGAGAGTTAACGAACTTAGAGATTACCAATCTTCAGATAATGAAATAAAATAATTAAAAATCCAGCTTTTAGCTGGATTTTTTTATGCCTAATTTTTAAGAATATTATTTTGGAGAGTTGTGTTTGATGGAAAAAGAATAATACTTCTATAAAAAAGTTCCGAAAAAAAAGTTGGTAAAATCAAAAAACCGTTGAAAATCAAAAGATTAACAACGGTTATTGTACTGAAGGCGGGACTTGAACCCGCACGGCCATTACTGACCACTGGATTTTAAG
>NZ_JALCZP010000031.1:0-28272 GCF_023555435.1 Polaribacter sp. Z014 | reverse complement strand
AGCTGCTTTAGCAGAATAGATTTTTATGAATTATTTATAAATAAAAAACGAACTTGAGAAAGTTCGTTTTTTTAGACTAATTTTTTGGTTTCGTTAACGTCTCGGCTATGGTTAGTACGGGATTAAAATTAACTAATCTTTTCAGACTAGCACTTAGCCATTTTATCTTTTCATTTATAAAGCCAAATCAAAAAAAAATGGCGGACTTGGTTTAAAATTCTAACCTTTGAGTTAGTCACCAAAACCCGTATTAACTATAGCCATTGTTGTACTTTCGTTTTTTTTAAAATTGATTTAATTCTTTGTTCCCCGTATACTGATCCTTTTTATCTTAGTTGAGGGTTTAATTTTTGATTCATCAATTTCATAAGTACCAAAGTAAGTGTCCAATAGAAATGATAAGCCTCCTACACGACTATTTGTTCGACTTTCAATTTCACTTCCGTGAGTTTCTAAATTGGGGTAGTATTTTTTTAAGTCTTCGTATGTTGAGCCAATACTAATTCCTTCTTTTGTTTTATAATTCGGTGCACTAATTTCTATCCTACCAATAATATTATCTGTCTTATGTTTTGGAAATATAAACGCAATTTTTTTTCCATTATCATCTAATAATACATATCCAGGGAAAAAACCTTCTCCATTTTCCTGAGTTTCTTTTTTTATATTTTTTGATTTTAAGTTGATTGAGTCCCCAATTTTAAGTCCTAAAAAACTATTTTCTGTAATTATAAGCGACTTATTATTTTTTTCTTCTACTTCCGTTTCATTTATTGTTCCTTGGTCAGTTTGTTTTTTGATACTTTTTTCTTTGCAGGAAAAAAATATTACTGAAATAATTGTTAAAATTAAAAAAAATATTTTTTTCATAGTTCTTGTTTTTTTTAATGAAGTACAACTCTAATGATATCAAATCGTTTCAATGTTTTATATCAGAAGTTAACGAAGTTAGTTTTTTTTAAATTTAGAATCAAACCAAATTAGCTTTTTTTTGTTGTCTTTAAGCTGTAATTAGCGTGTTTTCTTTATTCAATTTTTTCGGATAAGGATTATAATCTTTCCCTTGCCAAGTATTTTCTAACTCCATTTGTTTATCAATTTTAGCAACCATTTCAAAGTTTTTAAGTCCGTTCCATTTTGGTGCAATTAGCAAATCTATTGGTGCCTGACTGATAAAACGTTCTATAACAATATCTGGCCTAAGTAAGGCAACAAATTGAGTTATAAACGCAATGTAACTCTCAGGTGTAAAAAGATTAAAATCTTCTGGATTTCGTTTGTATTGAGAGGCCATGATAGATTGCTTTACAATCTGCAAATGGTGTAATTTTAAAGTGTCTATCGGTAACTTAGAAATTTCAATGGCATGGTTTAATAAATCCTCTTTGGTTTCTCCTGGTAAGCCGATAATTAAATGAGCACCTAAATGAAAACCTTTGTTTTTACATTTATTAAAAGTAGCAATACTATCATCATAAGAATGACACCTGTTTACTTTCTTTAAAGTATTGTTTAAAGTGCTTTCCACTCCGAATTCTAGGGAAATAAAATGTGTTTTTGATAAAAAGGATAAGTAATCGATCACTTCATCCGAAATACAATCGGGTCTGGTGCCAATAACCAATCCAATTACATTGGGAACGCTTAAAGCTTCCTCATACATTTTTTTTAGAGATTCAAAATCTGAGTAGGTATTTGTGTACGCTTGAAAATAAGCTAAATATTGCTGCGTTTTGTATTTGCTAGAAAAACGAGAAATGCCTTCTTGTAATTGTTGTTTAACACTTTTGTTAGGTTCGCAATAATCTGGGTTAAAGGTATTGTTGTTGCAATAGGTGCAACCTCCGTATCCTTTAGAACCATCTCTATTAGGACAAGAAAAGCCAATATCTAAAGATATTTTTTGCACTCTTTCTCCGAAGTTAAGTTTTATAAAGGAGGAGTAATCTAAATAGCGTTTCCCTGTGATTTTCATGAAAAGTAGGATTGATAAATTATAGAAATTAATTTGTAGAATATTTTTGCTTTTATATTAGTTCCCTATGCAATTTTTATTAAAACTCACTACTATTGAAATGTTTTGTACATGATTTTTTTTAGTGAGTTAATTGGAGTCTAAAAAAACAAAACTGCATGTTATCTTTTCTACTTGTAATTTTTTTTGATCTGGAACTGACATAGCTAAATTTAACAACTTGTTGTTTAGTAACAGAATTGCTCTAAAGCAAAAAAAACTCCAATCGGTAAAGATTGGAGTTTTTAATATTATTTATTTTGAGCTAGTTGCCATTTCCAAGAAGAGGCCAATGCTTCTTCTAAAGTTTTTTCTGTTTTCCAGTTCAATTCTTTATTGGCAATAGTAGTATCTGCATAAGCAGCAGTAATATCACCTTCTCTTCTAGGAACAATTTTATAATTTAAAGATTTTCCAGAAGCTTTTTCAAAAGCTTTAATTACTTCTAATACAGAACTTCCTTTTCCCGTACCTACGTTAAAGTATTCAAATGCTTTTTTATTATTCTTTTTAATTAAACGTTGTAAAGCGGCAATGTGTGCTTTTGCTAAATCTACAACATGTATATAATCACGAACCGCAGTACCATCTACAGTATCATAATCATCACCAAAAACAGATAATTCATCACGCATACCTGCAGCGGTTTGTGTAATATATGGAATTAAGTTTTGAGGAACTCCTAAAGGCAATTCTCCAATTTTAATTGATGGATGCGCTCCAATTGGGTTAAAATATCTTAAAGCAATAATATTTAAACCATGTGCTTTACTAGCATCTCTTAAAATTTCTTCGCCAATTTGTTTGGTGTTTCCGTAAGTAGATTCAGCTGCTTTTACAGGTGCATTTTCTGTAATAGGTAACTCATCTGCTTGTCCGTAAACGGTACAAGAAGAAGAAAAGATAAAGTTATCTAATTTTCTATCTCTCATTTCTTGTAATAAATACACTAAAGAACCTAAGTTGTTTTCGTAGTAATCTAAAGGTTTGTGCATGCTTTCTCCAACCGCTTTAAAAGCAGCGAAATGGATCATTCCATCTACTTTATTGTTATCGAAAAAGTTTTTCACATCACTTTTAATTCTTAAATCAATTTGATGAAAATCTGGTTTAATACCTGTAATAGATGTAATGTTGTCTAAAACACCGATAGATGTGTTAGATAAATCATCGATAATTACTACTTCAAAACCTTCGTTTTGTAATTCTACAACGGTGTGAGAACCAATAAATCCTAATCCTCCTGTAACTAATATTCTTTTCATTATGTTTTATTTATACGTCATTAAGAGGAAGTATGACGAAGTAATCTGTTTGGTTGTTTTTGAGATTGCCACGTCACTCCTCCTCGCAATGACGTGGCAATTACTTTTTAATTTACAAAATCTAAAATAGTTTTTGTAATAAACTCTAATTGTTCTTTGTCTAATTCTGTATGCATTGGTAAAGAAATTACCGTTTTTATCAACTCATTAGTTACAGGGAAATCACTTTCGTTGTAACGAGTGTCTGTGTATGCTTTTTGAGAGTGTAATGCTACAGGATAATAGATTGCATTCGGAATTCCTTTTTCTAATAAGTGCTTGTGTAAATCATCTCTTTTTCCGTTGGTAATTTGTAACGTATATTGATGAAAAACGTGGCAATCACAAGTATCACAAATTTCACCACAAGCAGACGTTGTTGGTGTAATAATATGTTTAGATACAGATAAAGCTTTGTTGTAAAAACGAGCAGCATTTCTTCTAGCTTCGCAATAGGTGTCTAATAAAGGTAATTTTGCTTTTAAAACACCAGCTTGAATAGAATCTAAACGAGAATTTACGCCCACTACGTCATGGTAATAACGTGTGTACATTCCGTGATTTACAATTCCACGAATGGTATGAGCAAGTTCGTCATCATTTGTAAAAATGGCACCACCATCTCCATAACATCCTAAGTTTTTAGAAGGGAAAAAAGAAGTTGTACCTACATTTCCAATCGTTCCTGCTTTCTTTTTTGTGCCGTCTTTAAACGTGTAGTCTGCACCAATTGCTTGCGCATTGTCTTCAATTACAAAAAGATTATGCTCTTTTGCTATTTCTAAAACTGCATCCATATTTGCTACTTGTCCGAATAAGTGAACAGGTACAATGGCTTTGGTTTTAGGAGTAATTGCTCTTTTTAAAGCTTCTATGTCTATGTTGTAGGTTTTTGCATCTACATCCACTAAAACAGGAGTCAATTTTAACAATGCTATTACCTCTACGGTTGCAGCAAACGTAAAATCTGCAGTAATTACTTCATCACCTTGCTCTAAACCTAGTCCCATCATTGCTATTTGCAAAGCGTCGGTTCCGTTAGCACAAGGTATTACATGCTTTACATTTAAATATTTTTCTAAATCTGCTTGAAACTCATGAACTAATGGGCCGTTTATATACGCAGAGGTATTTAAAACCTGTTCTATAGAAGAGTTTACAGTTTCTTTTATTTGTTGATATTGACCTTGTAGGTCTACCATTTGAATTTTTTTCATATAAAAAATTTTGCTCATCAAAAATACGAACTTACTTTCATTTTCTTTGTAGTTATCCGTAAATAATAATTCTGTTATCTTTGAAAAAAATCAATTTTATGAAGTTTTTAAGACGTTTTTTAAAAATTCTGTTAATTCTTGTGGTGTTGGTGGTTGTTTTTGTTTGGTTGTACTCTAAAACGTATCACCCAAATTATTCTGGTGAGCTAGAATTGAAAAATATTTCTAATAAAGTAACGGTATATTTTGATGATGTTGGGGTACCTCATATAAATGCTCAAAATCAAAAAGATGCTTATGTAGCTTTGGGGTATGTGCATGCGCAAGATAGATTATGGCAAATGGAATTGATGCGTAGAATTGCTGCGGGAAGGTTGTCTGAGATTTTTGGAAAAGATTTGGTGAGAGTCGATCAGTTTTTTGGAGGATTAGGAATTGAAGAAGCTGCAAATAAAACGATTGCAGGTTTGGATAAAACAGCTGAATCTTATATTTTAACGCAGGCATATCTAAACGGAGTAAATCAATTTATTGAAGAAGGAAAAACACCTTTAGAATTTACGTTAGTAGGTGTAAAAAAAGAAAAATATACCCTCAAAGATATTTATAATGTATTCGGTTATATGTCCTTTAGTTTTGCGGCTGCTCATAAAACAGATCCTTTATTAACAGAAGTTAAAGAGAAATTAGGCGCTTCTTATTTAAATGAGTTGTTAAGTAAGAATCCTGATTATTTAACAATAATAAAAACCAGTTTACCAGATAAAATAGAGGCAACATTTTCTAAAACAGTTGCTTCTATTATGGATGAATTACCGATTTCTCCTTTTATAGGAAGTAATTCTTGGGTACTTGCTCCGGAAAAAACAAAGAATGGAAAAGTAATTTTCGAAAATGATCCGCATATTGCATATTCGCAACCTTCTGTTTGGTATCAAAATCATATTAAAACACCCGATTTTGAAATTTATGGATTTAATATTGCATTGATGCCATTTCCTTTATTAGGTCATAATCATGAATATGCATACGGTTTAACAATGTTTGAAAATGATGATGTAAATTTTTATGTTGAAGAAGAGAACCCGGAGAATTCTTTAGAATATAAAACAGAAAATGGGTATCAGAAGTATGAGCTAAGAGACAAAACGATTCATGTAAAAAATGAAAAAGATACTTCTTTTCAGGTAAAGGTTAGTAAACATGGACCGATAATGAATGGTTTAATAGAGCATATTAAGGATAAAAGACCTATTGCAATGAATTGGATTTACACGCAATTACCAAACGAAATGTTAGATGTTTCTTACGGAATTTCTCATGCAAATTCTTTAAAGGATTTTAGAAATTCTGTAGCAAGAATTCATGCACCCGGTTTAAATGTAATGTATGGAGACGCTAAAGATAATGTAGCTTGTTTTTCTTCGGCCAAATTGTATGAGTTAAGAGACGGTTTGTCTACCAAAACGTATTTAAATGGTGCTTCTGGAGAAGATGAAATTTTAGAGTTTTTGCCTTTTGATGAAAATCCACAAGCAATAAACCCGAGTTGGAATTACGTGTATTCTGCCAATAACCAAGTAGATTCTGTAAAAGGTAAAATATATCCTGGTTATTATTTACCTGAAGATAGAGCAAAAAGAATTGTAGAATTATTAGAGCAGAAAGATGATTTTACAAAAGAAGAGGTTGCAAATATGACGTACGATGTAAAATCATCTACAGTGCCAGATATTATTCATAATTTGTTAAAAAATGTGGATAAATCGGAGTTGTTAGCATCAGAAAGAAAAGCGTTTTCTGAACTTGAAAATTGGGATGGAAACTATTTAAAAACAGCTGTTGGGCCAACCATTTACAATCGTTTTTTATATGAATTTTTAAGAGCAACTTATAAAGACGAGTTGGGTGCTAGTTTTAATTTGTTTATCAATTCTAACTTGCAAGATAAAGTATTACCGAATCAAATAAATAGAAAGAATTCTGTTTGGTGGGATAATATTGCTACGAAAGATAAAATTGAAACCAGAAGGGATATTGTTCAAGCATCTTTTAAAAGTGCTTTTTCTTTTTTACAAAATCAGTTAGGAGCAAATGTAGATGATTGGACCTGGAATAGAGTTATTTCTGTAGAATATGAACATGCAATAGGAAAAGCAGGTGGTTTGTTACGTAAACTGTTTAATATAGGTCCGTATGAAACTATTGGTGGAAACGAGGTGATTAATAATCAAATTTTTAAATTAGATAGTACAGGGTATTATAAGGTTACAGCAGGACCGTCAACAAGAAGGGTTATCGATTTTTCTGATGTAGAAAATAGTATAGCAATTGTACCAACAGGGCAATCTGGAAATGTGTTTAGCAAGTATTATAAAAATCAAACTAAAAGATATTTAGAAGGGAAGTTTGTAAGGATGAAACTGAATCAGGCTGAAATTGAACAGAGTAAAAATATTTTAGTTTTTAAGCCAATGAAATAGTAGGGATTGTTGTAATTATTCTAAAATAATTCTTAGAGGTGAAGCATATACCCAGTTTTGTCATTTCGAACTTTTGAGAGAAATCACATAAAGTAGCTCAATTTTGTGTAATCACAGTTATGAGATTTCTCCTATTGTCGAAATGACAACTGTTATGTGGTTTGCATTCAGATTGATATTTCTCCTATTGTAGAAATGACAATTGGAGTATAGAATGATATTCGGAGTTGTTTTTTAAAGGAAAAAACTACAAACAAGCGTTCCAAATAACTTCTTTTGGCGTTGGTGCAGTAATGTTAATTTCGTCTTTAGTTACAGGATGTATAAATTGAATTCTGCGGGCATGTAAATGAATACTTCCATCTTTATTACTTCTGTCAAAACCATATTTTAAATCTCCTTTTATAGGGCTACCAATGTTAGATAGTTGCGATCTAATTTGATGATGTCTTCCTGTTTCTAAATCAATCTCTATTAAAGAATAATTGTCTAGTTTTTTGATAACAGCATAATGAAGAATTGCTTTTTTACTTCCATCAATTTCTTTCGGATACGCGGTAGATTTATTGTTTTTTGGATTCTTTCTTAAATAATTAATTAAGGTGTCTTTTTCTTTCTTCGGATGATTTTTTACAACAGCCCAATACGTTTTGTGAATCGTTTTATCTCGAAGCATCTTATTTAAACGTTCTAAAGATTTAGATGTTTTAGCAAAAATAATAATACCAGAAGTAGGTCTGTCTAATCGGTGTACAACACCTAAATATACGTTTCCAGGTTTATTGTATTTATCTTTAATGTATTCTTTTACAACATCACTTAAAGGTTTATCACCCGTTTTATCACCTTGTGTAATATCGCCTGCGCGTTTATTTACAATGATAATATGATTGTCTTCAAATAAAATTTGTAAATTTTCTTTAGTAGAATGCATTATTGATTATTTAAAATCTTTGGCAACGTCTTCATTAACACTATCAATAAAATTTAAAAATTCATCTCTACCTAATCCTGTAGAAGAAGAGGTGATAAATGACATCGGAAGTGTTTCCCAAGTGTTTAATAATTTCTTTTTATAAGAAGTAATTTGTTTGTTTAATTTAGAGCTACCTAATTTGTCTGCTTTGGTAAAAGCAATACAAAACGGAATTTGGTTTTCACCTAAAAACTTCATGAACTCTAAATCAATTTTTTGAGGATCGTGTCTAGAATCAATTAAAACAAAAGTACAAACTAGCTGCTCTCTTTCTTTAAAGTAGTTTTCTATAAAAAACTGAAAAATGGTTCTTTTCTTCTTAGAAACTTTAGCGTAACCATAACCAGGTAAATCTACTAAAAACCACTCATCATTTATTTTAAAATGATTGATAAGTTGTGTTTTACCAGGTTTACCAGAAATTTTGGCTAAATCTTTGCGTTCCATTAACATATTAATTAATGAAGATTTACCAACATTAGAACGTCCAATAAATGCATATTCTGGCATTCTTTCTTGTGGAGCCTTGGTAACATTACTGTTACTCATTACAAAATCTGCAGATCTAATTTTCATGATATAGTATAAGGTTCTTTAATTTTTATTATAGTTCTCTACGAGAATTATAATTTTCTAGAAGTAAGCCAAGCATGAAGAATTTTGTTAAATTCTTCTGGTTTTTCCATCATTGCTGCATGACCACATTTGTCAATCCAAAATAAATCTGAATTTGATAATAATCTATGAAAATCTTCTGCAGCCTCAGGAGGTGTAACACCATCTTGTTTTCCCCAAATTAAACATGTAGGATGTTTCATGTTGGGTAAATCTTTTGCCATGTTGTGTCTAATAGCACTTTTGGCAATAGATAATGTTTTTAAAGCTTTCATTCTATCATTTACAGTGCTGTAAACATCATCAACTAATTCTTTAGTCGCAATTGCAGGATCGTAAAAAACTTCTCTAGCTTTTTGCTCTATATATTCATAGTTTCCTCTTTTAGGAAAACTATCTCCCATTGCTTTTTCATACATACCAGAACTACCTGTAAGTACAAGTGCTGTTACTTTTTCTGGATACTGTTTTGTGAAATACAATGCTATATGTCCTCCTAAGGAATTCCCAAGAAGAATAGCGTGATTTATCTTTTTATGTTCTAAAAACTCTTTTAAGAACTTTGCTAAGTTTTTAACATTGGTTTTTAGAAGAGGTAAAGAGTATAAAGGTAATTCTGGGATTAAAACTTTGTAGCCATTACTAGAGAAATGATCGAATGTTGAGTCAAAATTACTCAATGCTCCCATTAATCCATGTAAAATAATGATTGCAGGTCCTTCTCCTGCTTCTACATATTTAAATTTCCCTTCCTCTGTTAACTTATCTGTCATTAAAATTCTCTAATTTCTTAACCACAAATGTAATTCTTTTTTGTGAAATAGATAACGTTTTCGTAAGTGACTATTTTTAAATTAAAATAGATTTTAGTCGCAATGAATTGTTAACAAAAGCGTTATTTATTAACAATGTGGTAAAAAGTGGTAAAAAGTGGTAAAATTGTCATATTTTTGACTCCAATTAATACGTTTTAAGAGTGATAAACCTAATCGGTACATATGAGTGTAAATCAGATGCTAAGGGGAGATTGATGTTTTCATCAGCCTTCAAAAAGCAACTGGCTTCTGTGTTACAAGACGGTTTTGTGGTAAAGAGAGCTGTTTTTCAACCTTGTTTAGAGTTGTATCCGATGAAAGAGTGGAACTTGATGATGGAAAAAATCAACAAACTTAACAGGTTTAATAAAAAGAATAATGATTTTATTAGAAGATTTACAGCGGGAGTAAAAATGGTGGAATTAGATGCGTCTGGAAGAATTTTAATTCCGAAAGATTTATTTGAGTTTGCGGGTATTAAAAAACAAGTTGTTATGTCTTCTTCAGTGAATATTATTGAAATTTGGGATAAGGACAAATATGAGAAAGCTATTGATGATGCAGCAGATGATTTTGCAGATTTGGCAGAGGAAGTAATGGGAAATACAGAATTAGATGAATTATCATAATCCAGTTTTATTACATGAGAGTATAGATGCGCTTGCTATTAAGGAAGACGGTGTCTATGTAGATGTTACGTTTGGTGGCGGTGGTCATTCAAGAGAGATCTTGAAAAGATTGGGTGCTAATGGTAAGTTGTTTGGTTTTGATCAAGATCCAGATGCGTTAGATAATATTATTGATGATGAGCGCTTTGTTTTAATACCTGAGAATTTTAGATTCATTTCTAGATTTTTGAGATTTCATGGCGTAAGAAAGGTAGATGGTGTTTTGGCAGATTTAGGAGTTTCTTCTCATCAGTTTGATGAGGCAGAAAGAGGTTTCTCTACACGTTTTGATGGTGATTTAGACATGAGAATGAATCAGAAATCTAAAACATCAGCAAAAGAAATTGTGAACACGTATTCTGAAGAGAAATTGGCAGAAATATTGTTTTTGTATGGAGAATTAAGAAATTCTAGAAATATAGCAAAAACAATTGTCGAAAAAAGGCAAGAGGAAAGAATTGATACCAGTTTTCAGTTAAGAAAAGTATTGCAAAAGTATTTGCCAAAAGCAAAAGAACATAAAATAATTGCACAGATTTTTCAAGCAATTAGAATAGAGGTAAATGAAGAGTTAGATGTTTTAAAAGAATTTCTAGAGCAGATGCCTAATTTGTTAAAAGAGGATGGAAGGTTAAGTGTAATCTCATATCATTCTTTAGAAGATAGATTGGTAAAAAGGTTTATTAGAACTGGTTTGTTTCAAGGGGAATTAGAGAAAGATGTTTTTGGTAGAAGTAATGAGCCGATGCAAAAAGTAGGGAAGTTAATAATACCTACTCCTCAAGAAATTAAGTTAAATAATAGAGCTCGTAGCGCTAAGTTAAGGATAGCAACTTTAAAGAAGTAGTATGTCTAAAGCAAAAAAAAACGTCTATGATTTTCTGAGAGGAAGTTTCCTTACAGATGATTCTGCATTTAAAAATTGGCGAATCATCATTTTTGTAGTTGTGTTGTTGTTAGTTATGATAACAAGTGCGCATAGAGCAGAAAGAAAGGTAATTCAGATATCAAAGTTGAATAAAAAGAAAAGAGAATTAAGAGCAGAATATGTAGATACTGGTACTATTTTAATGAGAATGAAAATGGAGTCGAGTATTAGAGAAAGAGTAAAAGTAAAAGGTTTAGAGCCTTTAAAATCCCCTCCAAAAAAAATAAAAGTAACTATTAAAGACTAATAAAATTGGCAACTCAAAAAAAAGGCATACTTACAAAATTCTACTTAGTAGCTGCTTTTATGACGCTTTTTTTGTTGGCTATTGTATTTCGTGTATTTACAATTCAGCATTCAGAAGGAGAAAAATATAGAAAGCTTTTTACGGAATTAGCTATTAGACAAGATACTGTTTATGCTAATAAAGGGAATGTTTATGCGGCTGATGGAAATTTGTTAGCAACCTCTATGTCTAAATTTACAATTAGAATGGATGTGGTTGCTGTTGATGGTAAACTTTTTGAGAAAAATATTGTAGGTCTTTCTAAGGCGCTTTCGGGTATGTTTGGGAAAACTCCTTATTATTATCAAAATAAATTAAGAACCGCAAAAAAGAGACATAATAGATATTTGTTAATTGCTAGGAATGTAGGATATACAGATTATTTAAAAATTAAAGAATTTCCAATTTTTAATAAAGGTGTATACGGTGGTGGGTTTATTGCAGAGCATAAAACGGTAAGAGCGCATCCTATTGGTAAAATTGCCGAACGTACCATTGGTTATGATGATTTTAGAGGTGAGGCGGGTATTGAAGGAGCTTTTGCTGATTATATGGAAGGTGAAAATGGATTAAGATGGAAGCAGAAAATAGCTAAAAATCAATGGAAGCCTATAAATGATGTAAATGAAAAAGAGCCTATAGATGGGCATGATATTATAACAACTATAGATGTT
Source organism: Polaribacter sp. Z014 (assembly GCF_023555435.1). Taxonomy (NCBI): domain Bacteria; kingdom Pseudomonadati; phylum Bacteroidota; class Flavobacteriia; order Flavobacteriales; family Flavobacteriaceae; genus Polaribacter; species Polaribacter sp. Z014. The sequence continues at coordinate 16,292 of NZ_JALCZP010000031.1, read as the reverse complement.
AATATTCAAGATGTTACGCATCATGCTTTATTAGATAAATTAGAATATTTTGAGGCAGAGCATGGTTGTGCGGTGGTTATGGAAACTGCAACTGGCGAAATTAAAGCGATTTCTAATTTAGGAAGAACATCTAAGGGAACGTATTACGAAAAAAGAAATTATGCGGTTTGGGAAAGTCATGAGCCGGGTTCTACTTTTAAGTTAGCAAGTTTAATGGTTGCTTTAGATGATAAAGTTATAGATACATCAACGGTAGTAGATACAGAAAAAGGTAGAATTTATATAAATAATAGAAAGGTAGAGGATTCTCATAGAGGTGGTTTTGGTAAAATTTCTGCTGCAAGGGTTTTAGAAGTTTCTTCTAATGTTGGTGTGGTAAAAATTATTCAAAAATATTACGATAAAAATCCTCAAAAATATTACGATAAAATAGCGGAGTATGGCTTTACCAAACCAGTGGGTTTTCAAATAAAAGGAGAAGGAAAACCTCATGTGCCAAATCCTAAAGATAAAAGTTGGAGTAAGATTTCTTTAGAATGGATGGCTTGGGGGTATGGGATTGCGGTTACACCAATGCAAACATTAATGTTTTATAATGCTGTTGCAAATAATGGGGTAATGGTAAAACCAAGATTTGTAAAGGAATTAAGAGCTGAAGGTAAAAGTGAAAAAGTTTTTGAAACGGAAATTGTAAATCCAAAAATTGCATCTGATGAGACTTTAAAGAAATTGAGAAAAGTATTGGAAAATGTAGTGGTTAAAGGTACTGCTCGTAATATTTATTCTCCTAATTTTTCTATGGCAGGAAAAACTGGAACGGCTAAAAAGTATATTCCAAGAACTAAAAATAGTAAAGGAGAATGGGAAGGTGGTTTTTATTCTAATAAACACTATGTGGCTTCTTTTGCAGGTTTTTTTCCTGCAGATAATCCAAAGTATTCTTGCATTGTGGTTATTCATGATCCATTGAAGAAAAAAGGATATTATGGAGCAACGGTTGCAGGGCCTGTTTTTAAAGAAATTGCTCAGAAAATTTATACAACTACTCCTATAGATAATCAGTCTGTAGATGATAAAGTAGAGTTTGGTGCTATAGAAAAAGAATATTTAAAATTCGATAAAAAAATAAATAAAGAGTATCAAGAAGTGCCTGATGTTAGAGGAATGTCTGGGATGGATGCCTTGGCTTTATTAGAAAATATCGGGTTAAAAGTGCAGTTTTCTGGAGTAGGAAAAGTGAAGTCTCAATCACTAAGAAAAGGAGAAAAGTTAATTAAAGGAAATACAATTATTTTAAAACTTTCGTAAGCTGAAAAATTTAAAAGACATATTATATAAGGTTGCTATTCATCAGGTATTTGGGGTTACAGATATTGATGTAAGTTCAGTTGTTTTCGATTCTAGAAAGATTGAAAAGAATGCTGTTTTTGTTGCTCAAAAAGGAGTTTCTGTAGACGGTCATTTATATATTGAGAAAGCAATTGAATTAGGTGCTACAGCTATTGTTTGTGAAGATTTTCCTGCGGATAAAAAAGTTGGAATTTCATACATTCAAGTTGCTGATGCTAATGTTGCTTTGGCAATTATGGCTTCTAACTTTTATGACAATCCATCAAAAAAAATACCATTAATTGGTGTTACAGGAACTAATGGAAAAACAACCATAGCATCACTTTTATATCAATTATTTAAAAAGGCGGGTTACAAAGTTGGGCTTTTATCAACAGTAAAAATTTTGGTAGATGAGGTTGTATTTAAAGCGACGCATACAACGCCAGATTCTGTAACGATTAATAGTTATTTAGATAAAATGGTGGATGCAGGTGTAGATTATTGTTTTATGGAAGTGAGTTCTCATGGAATTCATCAAAAAAGAACAGAAGGCTTAACGTTTGCTGGTGGAATTTTCACCAATCTATCTCATGATCATTTAGATTATCATAAAACATTTGCAGAATATAGAGATGTAAAGAAATCATTTTTCGATTCATTGCCTAAGTCTGCTTTTGCACTTACAAATATCGATGATAAGAATGGTGATTTTATCTTGCAAAATACGAAAGCGAAAAAGGTAACTTATGCTTTAAAGACATTAGCAGATTATAGAGCTAAGATTTTAGAAAAGCAATTTTCTGGCACGCTTTTAAAAATAAATGATACAGAGGTTTGGACCAAGTTAATCGGTCAGTTTAATGCTTCTAATTTGCTGGCAATTTTTGCTACTGCAGAATTATTAGGTTTAGAAAAAATAGAAATCTTAACAATTATAAGTCAGTTAGAAAATGTGAGTGGTCGTTTTGAGTATGTTATTTCAGAAGATGGGGTTACTGCAATTGTAGATTATGCACATACACCAGATGCTTTAAAAAATGTACTAGAAACTATTAATGATATTAGAACTGGTAATGAAAAACTGATTACGGTTGTTGGTTGTGGTGGAGATAGAGATAAAACGAAAAGACCAAAAATGGCACATATTGCTTCTCAGTTAAGTAGTCAAGCTATTTTTACGTCAGACAATCCGAGAACAGAAAATGCGCAAACTATTTTAGACGAAATGGAAGTAGGTGTTTCTTCTGAGAATTACAAAAAAACATTGTCAATTTTAGATAGAAGACAGGCTATAAAAACTGCTTGTAAATTTTCTGAAAGTGGAGATATTATATTAATAGCAGGAAAGGGACATGAAAATTATCAAGAAATAAATGGAGTAAGAACTCATTTTGATGATTTAGAAGAAGTTAATAACTGTTTTAATCAATTAAAAAAGAATTAAGAATGCTGTATTATTTATTTCAATATTTAGAAAGTGAAACACATTTTCCTGGTGCAGGATTGTTTCAGTTCATCACATTTAGGGCCGCAGCAGCTTTTATTTTATCATTATTGATTTCTACAATTTATGGTAAAAGAATTATTGATTTTTTAAGAAATCAACAAGTTGGAGAAACCGTAAGGGATTTAGGTTTAGATGGTCAAAAACAAAAAGCAGGAACACCTACAATGGGTGGAGTTATTATCATTTTAGCAACCTTAATTCCTGTTTTATTATTAGCGAAATTAGAGAATATTTATGTAGTTATCTTGATCATAACTACTGTTTGGATGGGATTAATAGGCTTTTTAGATGACTATATAAAAGTATTTAAAAAAGACAAAGACGGGTTAAGTGGTAAATTTAAAGTCTTGGGACAGGTTGGTTTAGGTGTTATTGTAGGTTCTATGCTTTATTTTAATGATGGAGTTACAATTAAAGAGCAACTGCCAAAAGAGCAACAAATAGTAAATAAAGAAGGGCGAAAAGTTGTTTTTGGAGAAGCACATAAGTCTACAAAAACCACAGTTCCTTTTTTAAAGGATAACGAATTAGAATACTCAAAAGCTTTAAGTTTTTTGGGTGATGGGTATGAAAAATATGGTTGGATAGTTTTTATATTTATTACCGTATTTATTGTAACAGGAATTTCAAACGGAGCAAATTTAACAGACGGAATTGATGGTTTAGCGGCAGGTTCGTCTGCAATTATTGTGGTAACGTTAGCGGCGTTTGCTTGGGTATCTGGTAATATTGTTTTTGCAGATTATTTAGATGTAATGTACATACCAAATTCTGGAGAAATGACAGTTTTTATATTGGCATTTGCAGGGGCTTTAATTGGTTTTCTTTGGTATAACACGTTTCCGGCTCAAGTTTTTATGGGAGATACAGGTAGTTTAACTATTGGTGGAATTATAGCGGTGATTGCAATTTCAATTCGTAAAGAATTATTGTTACCCATTTTAGCCGGAGTATTTGTAGTAGAGAATCTGTCTGTAATTATGCAGGTGTCTTGGTTTAAGTACACTAAAAAGAAGTTTGGAGAAGGAAGAAGAATTTTTAAAATGTCGCCATTGCATCATCATTATCAAAAATTAAATTATCACGAAAGTAAAATTGTAGTCCGATTTTGGATTGTTGGAATTTTGTTAGCAGTATTTACAATTGTTACTTTAAAATTAAGATAAATGAAAAGGCTTTGTATTCTTGGAGGAGGAGAAAGTGGTGTTGGTGCAGCGCTTTTAGGAAAACAAAAGGGATTCGAAGTCTTTGTTTCTGATAAAAATGATATATCAAAAAAGTATAAAGAAGTTCTTTTAAATAACGAGGTCGATTTTGAGGAAAATCAACATACAGAAAGCAAAATTTTAAATGCGGATGTAGTGGTTAAAAGTCCTGGTATTCCAGATACTGTTGCTTTAATTCTAAAATTGAAAGAAAACGCAATTCCTGTTATTTCAGAAATTGAATTTGCAGCTCAATATACAGATGCAACGATTGTAGGGATTACGGGGTCAAATGGAAAAACAACCACTACACTATTGCTGCATCATATTTTAAAAAATGCAGGGTTAAATGTAGGTGTTGCAGGTAATATTGGAGATAGTTTTGCGCAACAAGTTGCGGAGCAATCTTATGAAAATTATGTGTTAGAGTTAAGTAGTTTTCAGTTAGATGGTATTGAGAATTTTAATAGTCATATTGCAATTTTAACCAATATTACGCCAGATCATTTAGACAGATATGAATATGATTTTAATAAATATATAGATTCGAAATTTAGAATCACAAAGAATCAGACAGCAACCGATTATTTAATTTATGATGCAGATGATGAAGTCATCAATAATTGGTTAAAAGAGAATAAAACAAGTGCAAAATTGGTTCCGTTTTCACTTGAAAAAGAGTTAGAGTATGGAGCGTATTTGAAAAACAACAATATTATTATCAACATAAATAAAGACAAAATTAACATGCCGTTATCAACTTTATCAATAAAAGGAAAACACAATACTAAAAATGCTATGGCAGCTACAATGGCGGCTCAATTGTTAAAAGCAAGAAAGCAAGTTATATTAGAGAGTTTAGAAGATTTTGAAGGAGCAGAACATCGTTTAGAGAATGTAGCTAAAATTAGGGATGTAGAATATATAAACGATTCTAAGGCAACTAATGTAAACGCAACTTATTATGCATTAGAATGCATGGATAAAACCACTATTTGGATTGTTGGTGGTGTAGATAAAGGGAACGATTATAATGATTTGTTGCCTCTGGTAAGAGAAAAAGTAAAAGCGATTGTTTGTTTGGGTTTAGATAATGAAAAAATAAAAAACACATTTGGCAATGTAGTAGATATTATTGTGGAAACTGCGGGAGCAGAAGAGGCGGTAAAAGTATCTCATAAATTAGCCGAAAGAGGAGAGGCTGTTTTATTATCGCCAGCATGTGCTAGTTTCGATTTGTTTGATAACTATGAAGATAGAGGTCGCCAATTTAAGAAGGCAGTAAGAAATTTGTAAGTGGTTTAAACGTGTAATTATTTATGCGTTTAACAATTAAAAAATGTTTAATTAAAATCCTAGAAATCTAAGTATCTAACTAATGAAAACCATTTTTCAATACATAAAAGGAGATAAAACCATTTGGGCAATTGTTGCTATTTTGGCAATATTCTCATTTATGCCAGTTTATAGCGCAAGCACAAACTTGGTGTATGTGGTTGGTTATGGTTCTTCTTTAGGGTATCTATTTAAGCATATTGTGTTGTTAATTATGGGGTTTGCCATTATTTATGGAGTTCATAAAGTGCCGTACAGGTATTTTTCTGGTGGTTCTGTTATAATGCTTCCGGTAATTATCTTTTTGTTGATTTATACGTTGTCTCAAGGAACAACAATTGGAGGAGCAAACGCAAGTAGGTGGATTAGAATTGGCGGAATTGGTTTTCAAACATCTACTTTGGCAGGTTTGGTTTTAATGGTGTATGTAGCCAGATATTTATCAAGAAATAAAGATAAGGCAATAAGTTTTAAAGAAAGTTTATGGCAATTATGGTTGCCAGTGGCACTTGTTTTAGTACTAATTTTACCAGCAAACTTCTCTACAACGGCAATTATATTTGTCATGATTTTAATCGTTACTTTTATTGGAGGGTACCCGTTAAAATACTTAGGATTTATATTAGGTGTAGGAATTGGGTTGCTGTTAATTTTTATTTTAGCAGCAAAAGCATTTCCAGATTTAATGCCGAACAGAGTACAAACTTGGGAGAATAGAATAGAGAGTTTTTCTGATGATGAAGGCAAAGAAGCGTATCAAGTAGAGAAAGCAAAAATAGCAATTGCTATGGGAGAAACATTTGGTGTTGGTCCTGGTAAAAGCGTTCAAAAAAACTTTTTACCACAATCTACATCAGATTTTATTTATGCAATAATTGTGGAAGAATATGGTTTAGTTGGTGGTTTTTTAATAGTGTCTATATATTTTATTCTGTTGTTCAGAATTTTTGTAGTCATTAGAAAAACAAGCACAATTTTCGGAGCTTTGTTGGTGTTGGGAGTTGGGCTTCCTATTATTTTTCAGGCATCCATTAATATGGCAGTTGCTACTAATTTATTCCCTGTAACAGGGCAAACTTTACCACTTATTAGTAGTGGTGGTACTTCTATTTGGATGACTTGTTTTGCTTTAGGAATGATTTTAAGTGTAAGCGCATCCAAAGAAGAAACAGAAGAAGATATTTTAGATGATAACCCTTTAGACATACTTCATGAAACAATCGATTAACATATTAATTTCTGGAGGCGGAACCGGAGGGCACATCTATCCTGCAATTGCAATTGCAAACGAATTAAAGTTGCGTTATCCGAATGCAAAATTTTTATTTGTAGGTGCAAAGGATAAAATGGAAATGGAAAAAGTTCCGCAAGCAGGTTATGAAATTAAAGGATTGTGGATTTCTGGAATACAAAGAAAGTTAACAGTAGCCAACCTTTCATTTCCGTTTAAGTTGGTAAGTAGTTTGTGGAATGCCTCTAAAATAATTAGAAAATTTAAACCAGATGTAGCAATTGGTACTGGTGGTTTTGCAAGCGGTCCAACTTTAATAATGGCAAATAGAAAAGGGATTCCTACTTTAATACAAGAGCAGAATTCTTATCCAGGTATTACTAATAAATTATTAAGTAAAAAAGCACACAAAATTTGTGTTGCTTATGATAATTTAGAACGTTTTTTTCCTGCTGATAAAATTGTGAAAACAGGAAATCCTGTTCGTCAAGATTTGTTGTCTATTCATTCGAAAAGGGAACAAGGAAAAGACTTTTTTAAGTTAGATAAAGAGAAGAAAACTATTTTAGTTTTAGGAGGTAGTTTAGGAGCACGTAAAATTAATCAATTGGTAGAAACCAATTTAGAATTTTTTAAAAAACAGGGAGTTCAGGTTATTTGGCAGTGTGGAAAATTATATTTTGATGAATATGAAAAATACAATGAGATAGAAAATATCCAAGTACATCAATTTGTAAATAGAATGGACTATGCGTATGCGGCTTCAGATATTATTATTTCTAGAGCAGGTGCAAGTTCGGTTTCCGAATTGTGCATTGTTGGTAAGCCGGTTATTTTTATTCCGTCGCCAAACGTATCAGAAGATCATCAAACAAAAAATGCAAAGTCAATTGCAGACAAACATGCTGCAATTTTATTAAAAGAAACTGAGTTGGAGTCATTTCCAATTGTTTTTGAAACTTTAATAAAAGATAAAGGAAAACAAGAGCATTTATCAGAAAATATAAAGGAGTTAGCGTTGCCAGGAGCAACCACAGATATCGTTAATGAAGTAGAAAAATTATTATAAAAGTGAATTTAAACAATATACATAACGTCTATTTTGTCGGAATTGGTGGCATAGGAATGAGCGCAATTGCTCGTTACTTTGCGGCGAATGGAAAAAAAGTGGCTGGTTATGATAAAACTCCATCTCAAATCACTTTAGATCTTGAAAGTTTGGGTGTTCAAATTCATTTTGAAGATGCGGTTAAAAATATTCCTATTTCATTTTTGGATACTAAAAAAACGTTGGTGGTGTATACCCCTGCAATTTCTAAGAATCATGCGGAATTAAATTATTTTTTAGAGAATGATTTTACGGTTTTAAAAAGATCAGATATTTTAGGTAAAATAACGGAAACAACTTTTTGTTTAGCGGTTGCAGGAACGCATGGTAAAACAACAACTTCTGCTATTTTAGGTCATATTATGGCAACTGTAAATGCAACTTCTTTTTTAGGAGGAATTGCAGAAAATTATGATTCGAACCTAATTTTAGGCGATGATAAAGTGAGTGTTGTAGAGGCGGACGAGTTTGATAGATCTTTCTTGAAATTGAGTCCAAATATTGCCTGTGTAACTTCTATGGATGCAGATCATTTAGATATCTATGGAGATGCGGAAGCTTTAAATGAATCGTTTGTAGCGTTTACAAACAAAGTTAAAGATACTTTAATTGTTGCAAAAGGCTTGCCTTTAAAAGGGTTAACGTATGCAATTAACGAAGACGCAGATTATACTGCCTTTAATTTAAAAATAGAAAGCGGACAATATATTTTTGATGTAAAAACACCAACATCAGAAATTAAAAATATTGAATTTCATTTACCAGGACAGCATAATGTTATGAATGCATTAGCTGCCTTAGCTATGGCAGATGTTTATGGCATTTCATTGACGGATATAAAAGCACGTTTATCAACTTTTAAGGGAGTAAAACGTAGGTTTTCATATAAAATTAAAACGAACGATTTTGTACTGATAGATGATTATGCACATCATCCAACAGCTATAAATGCAGTAGAAAGTTCTGTAAGGGAAATGTATCCGAAGGAAAAAGTGTTGGTTGTTTTTCAGCCTCATTTATTTTCTAGAACCAAAGATTTTATTGATGATTTTGCCTTGGCTTTATCTAAATTTGATGAAGTTTTGTTGTTAGATATTTATCCTGCTAGAGAAGAACCAATTGCTGGAGTAAATTCTGAATGGTTGTTAAATAAGATTACGTGTAAGAATAAAAAATTAACTAAAAAAAATAATTTAGTAAAAGATATTAAAAATTCATCGGCAAAAGTGGTAACAATGTTAGGTGCTGGTGATGTTGGAGTTATGATTAATGAGGTAGCAGAACAACTTTTAAAAACAGTTAAATATGATCTTTAAGAAGTTTTTAAAATACATAGCATTCCTTTTGTTGATAGGGAGTTTAGGGTTTTTTTGTAGTTTTTCTGTAAAAAGAAATTCAAATAAAAAAGTGAAGGATATTATTGTAGAATTTGAGGCTGGAGACAATCATTTTTTGACACATTCTATGGTTGATAAATTGTTAATACAAAATGACTCGACTGTGAAAAACCAAGCAAAATCTGTGATAAATTTATACAGTTTGGAAAAAACAGTTTCAGAAAACCCATATGTTGAAAATGCTGCCGTATTTTTGACCATTTCGGGTACCTTAAAAACAATCATAAAACAGCGAACACCTGTTGCAAGAATTATAAATAAAAAAGATTCTTATTATATTGATAAAGAAGGATTAAAAATACCTTTGTCTCCTAATTATACTGCAAGAGTTCTGTTAGTATCAGGTGTAGATAAAGATGAAGAAATTAAAGAAATATTGCCTTTAATAACAGTTGTTTTGGAAGATGATTTTTTGCAAAAAGAGGTAGTAGGAATTGAAAAATTAACCAACGGAGAGTATCAATTTCCCGTGAGAAGTGGAAATTATAAAATCGATTTTGGAAATTTAACTGAAATGGATGTAAAATTTAAGAAGTTAAAAGCGTTTTATAACAAAGCATTTGTAGATAAAACGATTGAAGAGTATAAAACGATTAATTTAAAATATCACAACCAAGTTGTGTGCGCAAAATAAATCAAAATGGAGAATAATAAAATAGCAATTGGTTTAGATATTGGTACAACCAAAATCGCAGCAATGATTGGTCGCAAGAACGAATATGGTAAGATTGAAGTTATTGGTATTGGTAAAGCTAAAAGTTTAGGTGTAAAGCGTGGTGTTGTAAGTAATATTACACAAACTATACAATCTATTCAGCAAGCGGTAGAGGAAGCGGAAAGTGTTTCTGGTGTTAAAATAGAAGAAGTTGTTGTAGGTATTGCCGGTCAACATATTCGTAGTTTACATCACAGTGATTATATTACTAGAAATAACGCAGATGAAGTAATAGATGAAACTGATATTGAAAATTTAGTAAACCAAGTTCATAAGTTGGTGATGTTGCCTGGAGAAGAAATTATCCATGTGTTGCCACAAGAGTATAAAGTAGACTCTCAAGCAGATATTAAGGAACCAATAGGTATGTATGGAGGTCGTTTGGAAGCGAATTTTCATGTGGTTGTTGGGCAAGTTTCTTCTATTAGAAATATTGGTCGTTGTGTTAAAAGTGCAGGTTTAGGTTTAAGTGAAATTACTTTAGAACCGTTAGCTTCTGCAGCAGCAGTATTAAGTCAAGAAGAAAAAGAGGCAGGAGTAGCATTGATTGATATAGGTGGTGGAACAACTGATTTGGCTATTTTTAAAGACGGAATTATTAGGCATACAGCAGTAATTCCTTTTGGAGGAAATGTAATTACTGATGATATTAAAGAAGGTTGTTCTATTATAGAAAAACAAGCAGAATTATTAAAAATAAAATTTGGTTCTGCGTGGCCAGGAGAAAATAAAGAAACAGAGATCGTTTCTATACCTGGATTAAGAGGTAGAGAACCAAAAGAAATTACCTTAAAGAATTTATCAAAAATTATACATGCTAGAGTACAAGAAATTATTGAGCATGTGTATTTAGAGATCAAAAATTATGGACATGAAACGGCAAAAGGGAAATTAATTGCTGGTATTGTGTTAACAGGTGGTGGTGCACAATTAAAGCACTTACGCCAGTTAGTAGAATATATTACAGGTATGGATGCAAGAATAGGTTATCCTAACGAACACCTGGCAGGAGAATCTGATGAAATTTTATCAAGTCCGGCTTTTGCAACAACGGTTGGTTTATTGATGGAAGGTTTAGAAAAGCTAAAACCTGTAGTAGAAGAAGTAGTGGTAGAAGAAATTGTAGAAGAAGTTATTGATGAAAAGCAAGAACAATCTATAGAAGAAAAACCACCTGTGGTAGAGGTAAAGCGAAAACCAAAAATTAAAAAGAAGTCGTTTTTTGAAAAATTTACAGAAAGTTTAAAAGATTTTTTGGACAACGCAGAATAAAGATTGAGATTAAGAAAAATAGAACAAAAATTAAAAAATAATAATAAACAATAGATCGGTTATTATGAGCGCAGAATTCGATAACATTTCATTTGACATGCCTAAAACGCAATCTAACACAATTAAAGTAATTGGAGTTGGAGGAGGAGGTAGCAACGCAGTAAACCACATGTTTACGCAACACATTAAAGGGGTAGACTTTGTAATTTGTAACACAGATGCACAGGCTTTAGAGAATAGTCCTGTTCCTAATAAAATTCAATTAGGAGCAAACTTAACCTCTGGTTTGGGTGCAGGGGCAAATCCAGAAGTAGGAGCCAAAGCAGCAAAAGAAAGCTTGCAAGAAATTCAGCAATTGCTAAATACCCAAACTAAAATGGTATTTATTACTGCTGGTATGGGTGGAGGTACCGGTACAGGAGCCGCTCCTATTATTGCCAAAATTGCAAAAGATATGGATATCTTAACCGTTGGTATTGTTACGATGCCTTTTGCTTTTGAGGGAAGAAGACGTTCTAAACAAGCTCAATTAGGAATCGATCAACTGCGCCAAAATGTAGATTCTTTAATTGTTATTAATAATAATAAATTACGTGAAGTTTATGGAAACCTTGGTTTTAAAGCTGGTTTTTCTAAGGCTGATGAGGTTTTATCTACGGCTTCTCGTGGAATAGCAGAGGTAATTACGCATCACTATAAACAAAATATTGATTTACATGATGCTAAAACGGTACTTTCTAATAGTGGTACTGCAATTATGGGTTCTGCAAAAGAAGAAGGACAAACTAGAGCTAAAAGTGCTATTATGAAAGCATTAGATTCTCCTTTGTTAAATGATAACAAAATTACAGGAGCAAAGAATGTGTTGTTGTTAATTGTTTCTGGAACCAACGAAGTAACGTTAGATGAGATTGGAGAAATAAATGACTACATACAAGATGAAGCTGGTTATGATGCCAACATTATTATGGGTATTGGAGAGGATGCAGATTTAGGTGATGCAATAGCAGTAACTATTGTAGCTACCGGTTTTGCAGCAGACCAACAAAGTACAATTACAAATACAGAGGTTAAGAAAATTGTACATACTTTAGAGGATGAACAAAAGGCTACGTATGATTTTAGTGAAAAAACAGTTATAAAAGCGCCATCTTTAAACGAGCCATTAACTAATAATGTAGAAGAAAAAATTATTCATTCTTTAGAAGAGGAAGTAGTAATACCAAAAACTAATTTGGTTAAAACTACTAATGAAATTGTAAATATGGAGGTTGTTTATGATGAAATTCAACCAGAAACTAGTGTAGAAGAAGATTTTGTTATTACAGATGTAACTCCAGTTCAAGAAGTACAAGCTGTAGAGGAGCCAAAAGTAAATCAGCCAAATTTATTATTTGATTTACCTTTAAATCCACAAGCGGAATTAAAAGCTACAAAGGTAAATGAGATTGAATCTTTTGAAGAAGAAGAGGTGGTTTTTGAGAGAAAAGAAGTAGAAAAACGATATGTCTTAGAAGATTTTGATGCAAAACCAACTATTGGTAAAAGTTCTGGTATTGTTGAAAAAAAAACGGTTGAAGAAGAAATTAAGTTTGAGTTAAAAACTAGAGCTCCTCAAGTAGAAATTAATCAGATAGAAACGCATAGCGAAGAAATTTCTCCTTTAGATTTAACAATTACAGACTTAAAAGAGCGCGCAGAAGAACGACGCAGAAAAATGAAAGGTTTCAACTATAAGTTCAACGATCAAATGAACAAGAATATAGATGAAATTGAACGTCAGCCAGCTTATAAAAGATTAGGGATAGATTTAGATGTAAATAGTCCTATTAGTAATACTAAAACATCTATAAATAAAGATACAGAAGATATTAGTCTAAAATCTAATAATTCTTTTTTACATGATAATGTAGATTAAATAATCTTAATTTCTTTAAAAGATCTATAAAAGCCACATTTTTAATGTGGCTTTTATAGTATAATTAAGTTTTGGTAAAACCTTTATCTTTTCATATCTTAGTGTTGGTCTACACTTTAGCGCCATTAACCCCCCAAAGAGTATTGCATTTATATAAATAAAATACTTTTGTTAAAAAATACTTACAGATGGAATCAAAACTACCTAAACATTTTAAGCTAATAACCTTTTTATGGCTTATAATAATTAATTTTTCTTTTAACGCACAAGAAGAACCTTTTAATTGTGATTACAATGCCTATTTATTCCAAAGGAATGATATTTATGCTTTAGATTTAGCATCGGGAAGTTCTTATGTGGTAAAAGAAGATGTTACTCCAGGATCTATTAATGCAGTAGGATATAATCCTGCAGATGGATACATTTGGGGGTCATTAAGTACACCTGCAAAAACAATTGTAAGAATTGGTAAAAACTTTAATGTAGAAACTTTTTATATAGATGAGTTACCAAGTTCTAGCAGATATGTAGGTGATGTTAGTTCAGAAGGTATCTATTATTTAAAAGGAGGAGGAACAAGTTATTATAAAATAGATTTAGACCCAGCGTCTGATAATTATACAAAGTATGTTAGTAGTCATGTGCTTACTAAAAACATTTCTGTACACGATTGGGCATTTAACGCTGTAGATGGTCATTTATATACCGTAGAAAAAAAGACGAATATATTATATAGAATTAATGCTACTACTGGAGAAGTAATTAGTTTAGGAGTAGTACCTATTTTAAATGGTTTAAACTATACGTATGGAGCAGTTTATTTTGATGCTTCTGGTCGTTTTTATGTTTCTGCCAATCAAACAGGAACAGTATATGTTATTCAAAGTGTACAATCTCTAGAACCAGGAAGTCAGTTAGACTCTAATCTTTTTGCATACGGACCGTCAAGTAGTTCTAATGATGGGGCAAGATGTCCTACAGCTCCTGTACCTCAAGAAGATTGTGCAAATGGAGTAGATGATGATGGTGATGGATTAGTAGATTGTGATGACCCGGCTTGTTCTGGTGTTGCAGCTTGTCCTATATTGGCACCACAAGTTTCTAGTGGTAATGATGGAGGTTTAGAAAGTAATGATCGCCTTTCCCAGCAAATCAATCAAAGAAACTATTTAAGAAAAAAAGGGAACTATAAGTTTGATAAGTTAAAAGCTAAAAAGGTTATAAAAACTAAAAATTATAAGAAGTCTGCTGCAAAAAGTACAAATTTCGAATTAAAAGATTTAATTCCTTTAGACGTAATTTCGGGAACAACAACAGTAGAATCTTCTCCTTCAGATTTAATAGCAATTACAAATGCTACCGAACTATACTCTGTAGATTATGTAAAAGATGGAGAAACGATTGCGGTTGTGTTAGCTACTAAAACTGAGAATGGAGTTTATGAACACACGAAATTTATTTGTGATAGATTATTAGGTGCCGAATTATTATCTGTTTCAACCATAGAACTTTTTCAAGAAGAAAGTGAAGAAGGCGAAGAAGAACAAGAAGGCGAAGGCGTACATTTTATTAAGTCTATTATAAAGAACAGTAGTGGAACTAAAGAGTTTGTTTTAAGTTTTTCTGGAAGATTGATTAATAATGAAGAAAATTTTGAAATAGAAAGTCATTGGAATATTGATAAATATGAGGAGGGAGCTACGTATTATAACTTTCAAATCTGGTCTAATAGTGTAGACGATTTGTTAACCTTAGGAGAGGAAGCTTTGGCGTTGTTCGAAATTCAGAAACCTATTTTAGATTATGAAACGTCTTCTCCACCACCTGTATTTGTTAAGAAAGGTAAATATGTTAACGGTACTTTAGAATTAGAGTTAATTAATATAAGAAGAAGTAAAAGTGCGGTAATAGATGCTGGTTTTAAAAGAACTGAAACTTCGGCTACAGAATATTTTAATAGCACCTTAGAGTTAACGGGTAATTACATTGAGTCTTTAGTTATTGATACAGGAAATATCTTTGATATCGGTTTTAGAATAGAAAATGAATACAATTTAACTCCAGATGATTTATTTATGTCTGATGGTGTCTGGGGAAAAGATGATTCTCCTTCAGGAACTACGATTAATGAATTTGAGATTACTCAAAATGATAATATTTATACAGGAAGTGGTTATAGAGTAGAAAGAAATATAGCTTTAAAAGCAACCACAAGTGAGTACGTATCTGCGTTTAGATCTTTTACTCCAAGATTTACAACTGTAGATTTATCTAACTTTTCTACATTAGAACTAGAGGCAAAAGGAACAGGAGATGTAGAAATTACGATTGTGAAAGAAAGCATAGATGCTTGGGAAAACCAATTTAGAACTACTATAAAATTAAACGATACAGAAAGTCATTTTGCAATTCCTTTGTCGCATTTTGTTTCTGCCGCAGGTGGAGATATTGATTTATCTGATGCCGTAAATATTGTATTTACTATGTCTTCTGATGGTGTGGTTGTTTTAGATAAAGAAATGAATTTAAAAGACATACAGTTTACAACGCAAGTACTTGGAGTGCAAACAGAAGTTATTGCAGAAAATGAGGCTTTGTTAATGCCAAACCCAATGAAAGATGTTGCCGAGTTAAGTTTTTACTCAGAAACGAATGCAACAACGAGTATTGAAGTTTATAACTTGACGGGTTCACTAATTAGAAAAACAATAGAAAATACTACAATAGGAAATAATAGTGTCTCTATAGTAAGAGAAGGTTTGAAAAAAGGTATCTATTTTATAAAAATTAGAAATGATTTTAGAAATTATAAAACCTTAAAGTTGATTATAGAGTAAAGTAATTTCACTTATTCTATTATTCTGAAGTCTCATAATTATTTTTAATTATGAGACTTTTTATTTTAAAGAAGTGTTAACGGTAGTTCTATGTTTTACTGTTTTTTCCATTCATTTAGGTGCTGCTGTATCGGTTACAAAATGTTAGGACTAAGAATATTTGAATATGCAAGAGAAGTGTTATTTAATATGTTAATTAACGAATTAGAACCGCCATTTATCTTTAGTTGATGTTTAATGGTCTGTCCTGGTATGTTTTAGGTTTTAATCCGTTGTATCTTTGAAGTAACAAAAGAAAAAAGAATAATACATAGAATTTATATAGTCCCCCAATTTTCCCGACACTATCCTAAAATCTGTGTAAGTTGAAAAACTCAGGGTTAAATTATTTATAGTTTAATCCTGTTTTCAAATATAGCTAAAAATTGATTAAGT
>NZ_JALCZP010000030.1:0-29757 GCF_023555435.1 Polaribacter sp. Z014 | reverse complement strand
CAAACAGAATTATGATGAAAATTTCAAGAATTTATATGTTATAAATTAGAAAGAAAAATATTTTAAATTTTAACAAAATATAGTAGGTTTTTAACACAGATCATTTCGAAATGAGCCTTTTTAGGCTATTGACAAATCTCATAGCCTCTATAATTAAGATTCCTCTTCCTGCGTCATTCGGAATAACATCGGTATTCTCTTAACTAATCCGAGTGCTTCAAATTCTTATCAACTTCACGCTTTAAAACCAATATGGTAATAACAGTAGATAAAACATCAGCAATAGGAAAAGACCACCAAATACCACTAAGACCATAATACCTAGGTAAAAAATAAGCTAACGGAATTAAGAAAATTCCTTGTTTTAAAAGTGTTAAAAATAAAGCAGGCAATGCTTTTCCTGCTGCTTGAAAATAAGCGGAACCTATTAATTGCAAGGTAACAACAGGAGTCGCTAAAAATACAATTAGCATTGCATCTGGCGTTTTAGTAAGTAAAGTAGCATCATTGGTAAAAATCCAAATAACCTCTTCTTTAAAAAATAAGATGCAGATAAAGATAATGGTTCCTAAAACAGATCCATATAAAATAGCTTTTTTGATTGTTTCTTTAACTCTTTTATTTTTATTAGCACCAATATTATACCCTGCAACGGGCAAAAAACCTTGAGAAACTCCCATAACAGGAGAAAGAGCAAACATCATTACGCGGTTAATAATTCCAAAAATAGCTATCGATATTTCTCCTCCATATTTAAACAGAGAATAATTTAAAACAATCATCAATATACTTATTGCTCCTTGTCTAACTATAGAAACGCCTCCTAATTCTACAATTTCTCGAACAATATTAAAATCTAATTTAAAGTTTTTAGGAATAATCTTTAATTCACTTTTAGACGATAAAAAAAAGTATAAAATATACGAACCAGAACTCATAAAAGAAATCGTTGTTGCCAAACCTGCTCCCCACATTCCCCAGTTAAAATATTTGATAAATACAATATCTAAAACAATGTTTAATACGGCAGGAACCATCATTGCATACATTGCAAATTTCGGTTTTCCTTCTGCTCTAATGGTTGGGTTTCCCATCATTGCAAAGGCTAAAAATGGTACTCCGTAAATGATAACTCCAAAATATTCAGAGGCAATGGGTAAAATATCGCCTTTGGCGCCAAATAAATTTAAAATAGGTACGCTAAAAAAGTTTCCGACAGTAACAAAAAGTATTGCTAAAATAACGGTTAATGAAACCTGATTTCCAAAGGTTAAAAAAGCTTTTTCAGAATTGCCTGCGCCTAACGCTCTAGAGATTATAGAGCTTCCTCCAATTCCTATTCCCATGCCAATAGAAGAAATTAGAAAAGCAATTGGTAGCACTACCGTAATTGCAGCAATGGCTAAAACTCCAATCCATTGTCCCACAAAAATAGTATCGACAATCATATTTAAGGACATTACAAGAATCCCTATGGTCGCTGGAGCTGCTTGTTTTATTAATAAGGTACTAATTTTTTGAGTTCCTAAGTCGTTTGCTAATTCTGTCATAATATTTTGCAAATATCGATATAAAGACTAAGTTTTGCATAAATCTACGCATCAATAATTGTTATATATATCATAAAATTTTTATGTTTGCTAAAATTGATAAAAGTGGAAAATGTTTTTACATTAACAATTACCGTTTCACCCGAAGATATAGACAATTTAGAGCATGTAAATAATTTGGTCTATGTAAAATGGATGGATAAAATAGCAACAACACATTGGGCTCATTTAACTAAAGACCACCCGCTACCACAGTATGTTTGGGTAGTAATGAGGCATGAAATAGATTATTTAAAACAAGCTAGTTTAGGAGATGTAATTACCGTAAAAACTTGGGTAGGAGAAACCAAAGGGATTACTTCTGTCCGTTTTATGGAGTTTTATAAAGAGGAAAAACTATTGGTAAAAGCCAAAACAGTTTGGGCAATGTTAGATTCTAAAACTTTTAAACCAGCTAGAATTAGAGAAAATGTTTTAAAAGTATTACAGCCTATATAATGATATTTATTTAGCGACCAATTAACAAAATTTCCTTTCTTTATTATTAATTGTAGCGTTAATAATGATATACTTTTTTTTAATCCGTGCAAATTCGTGTAATTAGTGTCTATAAAGTATCTTTGCACAAAATTAAGATACAAAATGGCAACTTTTTCTTCCTTAGGAATTACCAAAGATTACATACAAGCAATTAAAGAATTAGGGATTACTACGCCTTCTGAAATTCAAGAAAAAGCGATACCAATTTTATTGGATTCGCCAACAGATTTTATTGGTTTAGCACAAACGGGTACAGGTAAAACGGCTGCTTTTGGTTTGCCAATCTTACATCATATAGATGCAAGTTCAGACAATATTCAAGCATTAATTTTATCGCCAACAAGAGAGTTGGTACAGCAAATAAAAAAGCAATTATTTAAGTTTACAAAGTTTAGTGAAGATAAAATATTTGTGGAAGCTGTTTTTGGTGGAGAAAAAATTGACAGACAAATGAATAATCTTAAGAGAACTACGCATATTGTTGTAGCAACTCCTGGTAGATTAATCGATTTAATAGAAAGAGGAAACATAGATATCAGTCATGTTAAAACAGTTGTTTTAGATGAAGCTGATGAAATGCTAAGTATGGGTTTTAAACAAGATTTAAATAGAATCTTAAAGTTTACTACTGAGGGAGACCGTAAAACATGGTTGTTTTCTGCTACAATGCCAGAAGAAATAAAAAGGATTGTAAAAACCTATATGGATTCTAATGCGCCTAGAGTAGAAATTAATAGAAGCTCTTTGGTAAATGCAAATATTCGTCATCATTTTGCTAAAACTACCATAAAAGAAAAAGCAGCAGATATTGTAACTTTCTTAGAAAAGAGACAAGACCAAAGAGGAATTATTTTCTGCAGAACAAAAGCAGGTGCGCAGAATTTAGCAGCATTTTTAATTGAAGAAGGTTTTTCTACTGCAGCTTTAGAAGGAGATATGCAACAAAAAGAACGCGATAAAGTAATGCGTGCTTTTAAGAAAGAAAATTTACAATATTTAGTTTCTACAGATGTTTCTGCACGTGGAATTGATGTTAGTGGTTTAGAATTTGTAATTCACCATCAATTACCAGAACAATTAGAATACTACACCCACAGAAGTGGTAGAACGGCAAGAGCAGGAAAAACAGGGGTTTCAATCGCTTTTATTTTACCTTCAGAAATAGTGAGAATTCATGAAATTCAGAAAGAATTAAATATTAAGTTTTCTGAAGTAACCGTATAACAAACTCTAAACCGAAGCCTTTTTAGTATAAAAACTTCGGTTTTAATACTAATCATTGTAATAAAATTGATGTAAATGGATTTCATTTATGTTTTAGATATTTTAGGAACCTTTGCTTTTGCAATTAGTGGAGCGTTGGTAGCATCTGATCAAAAGTTCGATTTATTTGGAGTCTTAATTATTGCCTTTGTAACTGCTGTTGGTGGCGGAATGTTACGCGATGTTTTAATAGATGCACATCCTATAAATTGGATTGGAGATTTAAATTATTTATACACTATTTTTATTGCCGTATTTTTAACTTTTCTTTTTAAAAGTAAAATAGCCTATTTAAGTAAAACCATGTTTTTATTTGATACCATTGGTATTAGTGTGTTTACTTTACTAGGTTTAGAGAAAGGACTAGAATTTAATTTACATCCAATTATTGCCTTGATAATGGGAATGATTTCGGCTGTTTTTGGAGGTGTTTTAAGAGACGTTTTAACAAATAAAATTCCGTTAATTTTTGAAAAAGAAATTTATGCTTCTGCTTGTTTAGCGGGTGGAATTACATATTTAATTTTAAATGAATTGAATGTACAAGAAAATATTATTTTTATTATTTCAGCTGCTGTAATTATTGTTATTAGAGGTGTTGCAGTCAAATTTCATTTACAGTTGCCTAAAATTAAAGACGATTTATTTGGAAAAAATTAAGAGATGAAGCCATAGAAATTAAAGGAAAAGAAAAACTAGCTTGTGCAGCAGAATTACTTGCTGCCTTTTTTGAATAAGAAAGAGTTGTCTAAAAGGTAAATATTTTTCTGTTCATACAAAGACGTATTTTTTATCTATTACGTTAAAATGCCATCATCTGCACATTTTTTAGAAAACCAAAATAGAAACACAGAAAATAGAGGAATCATAATTAACATAGTATAATCCATAGAACCATACAATTCTTTTCCAGGGTTCAAAAATGCATTATAAGTTGACTGCAGTAATACAGCGATTAATCCAATAAGGAAAAATGTTTTTGCTAATTTCTTCTTGAAGAATAAAAAAACACAAGCAAATACGGATGAAAATACTGCAATTGCAAAAGCAGCCATTACCCAAGAAGGTGTATTGTATATTAAATCTAATTGTTCTTCAGAATACATTAATTTAAAACGCTCGGTTTGGTATGCTTGATTTAAATAACCATGTACACCCATAGCACTCCAAATGAATCCAATAACAGCTATAATCCAAAAAGCTTTACTTGGTTTGTTTGGGTTCTTTTTCATACCTCCGTTTTAAGTTTTTTATCAATTTACTAAATGTACTAAAAAAGCTTGTATAACGTGAGGGTGCAAGGTTTTATTCTGCGATAGAAATAACAGTTGCTTTAAATAAACTTGCTTTGGTTTTAAAGAAAGTATTTTCTAAATCAATTGCTTTTAGTTTGGCTTCAATCAATTTAACCTCTCTATAATTAACTAAGAAAAGTGAGCTTTCTCCTAAGAAAAACTTACGATCTTCTGCTTTTAACATGGTTCCATAATCGTGAACAATATCCGTTGTTAAACTATTTTGTAAAACATAAGAAGCTAATTCTTGTTGAATAGCATTGACTTTGTTTTTAATAGCAATTTTTGCAACTTCGTTTTCAAATTTTTTGTCTTGAAGCTTAATTTTGGAAAGTTTAAAATCTCCTCTTTCTTTTCTTAGAAATAAAGGAACTTTAAAATTAATTCCTGCTTTATAGTTTTGTGTGTTTAAAGAGTTTATTTGATTTCCGTTTTCCGTTAAAAAATTATATTGAACATCTAATTTGGGAAGTAAATTATTCATTTTTAAATTTCTATCAATACGTAAGCTCTTTATTTTATATTCTAAAGATTTAATTTTAGGGTGGTTATTAATATCAAAATTTGCATTATTAAATAAAGCAATTTTAAAAGTTTTATCTATATTATTAATGGTGTTTATATCAGGGATAATAGTTTCTTGTAATTCTACAGGAGTGTTATCATTCAACCATAAAAAATTAGATAATTCTAAAGAAGATTTTACTAATTTAATTCTAGATTTCTCTAAATTTAGTTTTCTGTTTTTTAATGTAATTCCTGCCTCTGTAGTATCTATAGCTGGTTTTTCTCCTTCTAAAAAAGCCGTTTTGGTAGCTTTAAAACGAATTTGTGCATTGCTTAAAAACTCTTTATAAACGCTGTTTTGAAGATATGTTTTTAACCAATTAAAATAAGAAAGAGAGGCATTATATACTATTTCATTCACCAGAATCTGTTGGTCTTCTTTTGCTTGGTTTAAAAAGTATTTAGCTTGTTTTAAAGAAGCCATTCTTGTATTTATTAAAAGACCTTTTAATAAAGAAACAGAAATCCCTGCACTATATAAACCATTTTCAGGAACTGTGTTTTCCGGATTTAAATAATAACCATCATTGTTTTCAAAATTTGCTTTAAACTCAATTCCGTAATACGTTGGTATTTTAAAAGCAGCATTTAATTTATTGTAATACTCTTTTTCTTTAAACTGTTTTTTATTAAAATCTACTTCAATTTTTGGATCAAAAGCACCTCTAGCTTTCAGTAATTTAGCTTCACTTTCATTGATAACAAGATTCGCTTGTTTTACAATCGGATGATAGTTTTTTACATAACCTAAGTATTCCGACAGTGTCATTACAGAAGTTACATTTTCTTGTGCAAAATACCCAGAAGTAAAAAATAAGAAGGATATTAAAATATATTTTTTCATAATAATGTGTCGAATAAACAAATTGATATTATTTTTTCTTAGTATCACTTTTTGTTCCTTTTGGTTGATAATAGTTAGGAGGGAAGCTGTTTAATTGTCTCCAAATTTCAAAATAAATAGGTACATCTTCTAAAAGTGCAATTGTTTTAGCGCCAGAACCAATTCTAATGGCTTCTGGCCAATTATCTGCTGTAGTATCAGGAGCAAGTAAAACTCTATATTTACCATTACTACTAATAAAATTTTCTATAGCAATAACTGTTGCACCATAGGTTCCGTAAGACGCATTAGGCCAACCACTAAATACAATTGCTGGCCAACCATCAAACTGAATACGCATTTTTTCGCCTATATGTAATAAAGGTAAGTCAATTGGTCTTACAAAGGTTTCTACTGCTAAATCGTACTTTTCTGGCATAATACCAACAAGATCTTCTCCTTCTTTAAAAGTACCTCCAATTCCGCCTTTTATAGCTTTATTTATAAAGCCATTTTGTGGTGCCGTAATAAATAATAAACTATTTCTAACACTATAATTACTTCTACTATTTTCTAATTTAGATACTTGTGCTTTGGCATCAAAACCACTTGATTGTGCAGTATACATATCACTTTGTGATTTAGAAATTTTATCGGTATAGGTTGCATTTATTCTAGATAACTCTAGTTTTGCATTTAAAATATTGTTTCTACTTGCCAATAATTTATTTTCTTGTGAAATTAATTTAGCTTGTGTAGCCTGCAGTTTTATTCTTTTTTCCTCAACATCTTTAACTGCCTTTAATCCTTCTTCTTGCAATGTTTTTGTTCTGTTGTATTGTGTTTCTGCAATTGTAATATTGGTCTTAGCGGCTTCAAAATCGATACTATCACTTTTTACCTTTAATTTAGATTGTAATAATTTATTTTTTGTCTGCTCCATTTTTAGTTTCTGTTCTTGTTTAAGAGCATTAACTTGTCTTTTTAAAGCAGCTACTTTACCTTGGTATGCAGCTACGGAAGAGGATTTTGCATTAATTTGATCGCTTGTTCTTTCAATTAAACGATTGTCAAAATAATCACTTTTAACTTCAGAAATCCTTAAAATAGTATCTCCTTTTTTTACAAAGTCCCCTTCTGTTACAAACCATTCTTCTATTCTACCAGGAATTTGAGATTGAATTGTTTGTGGTCTTTGGTTTGGTGTTAAAGTGGTTACTAAACCTTGGCCAGTTATATTTTGTGTCCAAGGTAAAAAGAGCGCAATAAAACCTATAATAGCAAACGCCAAAAGAAATTTATTAAAAGCCTTGTAGTATTTTTTTGTAAAAATATTCTTGCCAGATTTAAACGCTGTTAAATCAACAGTTTTGTGTAATTGGTTGTTAGATATATTTAACATCGTTCCTTATTTTATTGATTTAATTTCACCTTTTTCTAACGTAATTGTTTCATTACATTGAATTCTCCAGCTCTTTTTACTACTCACTACAATTAAAGCCCAAGGTCTTTTAATATCTGTTAAATAGTTAATGATACGAACTGTTTCTTCTAAATTAAATTGATCTAGAGGGTCTTCTAAGATCATTATTTTAGGTTGTTTAATAATGGCTCTTGCTAAAATTAATTTCTTAGCAATGGTATAAGACATTTGTTTCCCTTCGGGATATAAAACAGTTTCTAACCCCTTAGGTTGTTCTTTTAAGAATTGCGTTAAACCAACAATTTCTAATGCATCATATATAATATCATCTTTAATATTTTTATCACCAAAAACTAAATTGTTTCTAATACTGCCCTCAAATGGTGTTTCGTCTGATAAGGATAAACCTAATTGAGACCGATAATGATTTAGGTGTAGGCTGGTTAATGATAAATTATTGATATAAATATTACCAGCAATTGGCTCTATCACTCCAGAGATTAAACGTAATAAAGTAGACTTACCTGCACCACTTTCTCCCATTACTAAAATTCTACTTTTTGGTTTTAGGGTGAGTGAAATATTTTTAATAATGTGTTTTTCTCTATTTTCTACGCCAAAAGAAACACCATCTAATTCAACTGTTAAGCCTTCTTTAAAGATAGGTCTTTCTCCTTCTTGAGGTTCTAGCTCTTTGTCTACAACTTGTCCTATTTTTTCTATGGATGTTAGTACGTCATAAAAAGACTCTAAACCTATAATTAGTTTTTCTACAGACTGAATTACCAAAAGAATAATGATTTCTGCAGCAACAAATTGTCCAATATTCATTTCCTGATTTAAAACCAAAGCACCACCAATTAGTAATAAACTAGCAGTTACAATTACCTTAAAACCTATCATTTGAATAAACTGTAACATTAATATTTTAAAATGATTTTCTCTTGCATCTAAATATTGACTCACTAAGTCATCATTTTTCTGAAGGGCTAAACTAGTGTTACCAGATAATTTAAAACTAACTACGGTTCTTGCAACTTCTTGTATCCAATGGGCTACTTTGTACTTTTTTTTAGATTCTATTAAACTAGTTTCTAATCCTTTTTGAGCCGTAAATTTAAAAACGATATAAATTAAAAGTAATAACAGAATACCAAATACAATAAAAAAAGAATGGTAAAATGATAACAAAATCAATGCAAAAATAATTTGCAGAAGTGCTGTGGGTACATCAATTAATATTTTAGACAATCCTTTTTGTATGGTTATTGTATCAAAAAAACGGTTGGCTAATTCTGGAGGATAATTATCACGCAGTTCATTCATTTTAATTTTTGGAAAACGAAAACTTAGTTCAAAAGAAGCTCGTGTAAAAATTCTTTGTTGAATGGTTTCTATAATTCTTAATTGCATTAATTGCAATGCCCCAGAAAAAATAACACCAATGGTTACTATAATTACTAGCACCACCCAAGAAGTAGAGATTTGAGCACCCTGTATTAAATTTATAATTGCCTGAATACCTAAGGGTAGCGACAAAGCTACAATACCACCAAAGATTGCGTAATAAAATATTTGAAAGATGTCTTTTCTTTCTAGTTCTAATAAACCAACAAATCTTTGCCACGGAGTTAATTGTTTGTTTGCCATATTTATTTGATTGTATTTTTAACTAAGTGAATAAAAAAATTATTGGGTGTTTCTCCGGGGTTACTGTTGGTAATTAAAGGAAAATGTTCTTTAAGAAACTGTTGATGTAAATTACCTTCTATTACGGTACTGGCTAAGCTTAATGCAAAAGGGTATTTATTATTAACATCCAATATCATATTGCTAATTCTTGTAATTATTCTCTTGTAAACCTCAAAATATCCTTCTAAATTATCTGTATCTACTTCTTTTGTTAAAAAAGATTTAGAACTTTCATTGATAATAATCTTGTATAAGAGGGTTTCGTTTATATGTGAAAAATTAGTGTCTTCTTTTATAGTTCTTGTAATTACATGTATTGCTTTTTCTAATTTTTCATTATTATTAGAAATACTAAAAGTTTCAAGAACTAATTGATACTCTAGCCATGCCCAATACCAGGAGGATAGATATAAAAGTAGCTTATGTTTACTCTCAAAATATCTATAAATAGAACTCTCATTAGATCCTATTTTAGTGCCTAACTTTTTAAAGTTATAAGCTTCAAAACCAATTTCATGAATTAATATAATACTATGCTCTATAATTTTCTTCCCTAAAACCGAAGTTTCTGGGTCTTTGATAAAAATTTTATCGGGTACAGATATTTTTAAGAATGATAATAAGTTTTTCATAATAAATTTTACATTGCAAATATAATAGTATTACTATTATAAAAGTATGTTTTACTATTTTTTATTAGTCAGTAGAAAAACTTTATTAAAATTAGATTCGGTTTTCAATCAATTTGAAAGAAGAAAATAAAGGCGTAACAGGTAATTCTTATTATATAGTAACTTAATTTTTTTTATGATGATGTTAATTTTAGTGGTATTTGCTTTCTTGTCTTTTTCTATGTTGATGATTTTACTAAATAAATCTTTCTTAAACGTCTAACAATTTTGAAAACTTTTAAATTTGTCGTATCTTTGCGCCACTAAGAAAAAATACACTCCTCTAAATACACTAGTTAGCGTTAGTTTGATTTCGAATTTCCAGTCAGGTATTTTCTCTTTTCAGAAATATTAATTTAAAAAAACTCTTATATTTTTAATGGCAAAATCGCAGCAAACCTTTAGTAAAAGTGAAAAAGAAAAAAAACGTTTAAAAAAACGTTTAGATAAGCAAAAGAAAATGGACGCTAGAAAAGCGAACAAAGATGAAAATGGATCAACAGGTATCCAATTTGCTTATGTAGATCATAATGGAAATTTAACAGATACTCCACCAGATCCAGATTTAAAAGTTGAATATGAATTGGAAGATATTCAGATTTCAGTAACCAAAAAAGAAGATTTACCAGAAGAAGATCCTGTAAGAAAAGGAAAAGTTTCTTTCTTTGATTCTTCTAAAGGTTTTGGTTTTATTATCGACTTAGAAAATAACGAAAAATATTTTACACACGTAAGTGGTTTAATAGATGAAATTGCAGAAAACGACAAAGTTTCTTTCGAATTAGAAAGAGGAATGCGTGGTATGAATGCAGTAAAAGTTAAAAAAGTTTAATACTTTACTAACTTTATAAAAAATGAATCCTTCTGAAAAGAAGGATTTTTTTTTGTAGTATTTTTATAACTGATTAAAAAAATATGTTGATGACGGATAAAATTGATACCTATAATAAAATATCGGAATACAATGACATTAAAATAGAAGAGTTTGATGTTACAAAACGTTACACTAAGCCTCATAAGCACAATAAGTATTTAGAAATTGTTTATTTTATAAAAGGGGCAGGTTTTCATCATGTAGATTTAAAGAGTTATAAAATAAAACCAGCAACGGTTTTTGTGATTAAAAGAGATGAAGTGCATCATTGGGAAATAACAACCAAACCAAAAGGGTATGTAATTATTATTAAAGAAGACTTTTTACAAAAAACCTTAGATAAATTTATAAATTATCAGCTTTTAAAATTACAGCATAAGTCCAAAATAAAATTAACTAAAAAAGATATTTCATTAAATGCTCTTTTTAAATCATTGGCTTGGGAAAAGAAGCAAGAAGTTGTAAATAGAGAAGCTATAGAAGGTGGTTTAAAAGCTTTGTTTTCTAAGTTAGTGGCGTATGCTCAAGTAAAAAAAGTAGAAAGTACAGACTTAGTATTACTTTTTACTAATATTTTATCTCATACATTAAAAAACAATGTAAACTTTTATGCCGAGAATTTAAATACTACGTCTCAAAATTTAAATGCAATTTGTAGAAAAGAATATGCTAAGTCTGCTTCAGATATAATTGCAGATCACATTATTAAAGAGGTTAAAAGGCGTTTATTATATACTAATGAGGCAATTAGCGATATTGCCTACAGTTTAGAATTTAAAGACACCTCTCATTTCACCAAATATTTTAAGCGTTATGTGGGTGAGACTCCCAAGCAGTTTAAATTACAAAACAAAACTACTTAGACCGCTAAATTTTCAAATAGACCATTTTAAAACTAAATTCTAAAGTATTTTTGTAAGAAATTATTTAGGATAATATCTAGATGATTTTTTGAATAAAAACCAAATCAATTAAACCTTTTTCATTTATTTAGTCTAACCACTTAATAATTATTTAACCAATATTATAACTTAGAAAAACTCATTTCAATGAATTTAAAAAAATGTACATTTTTATTACTGACGCTTATTATAAGTCAGTTTGCAACCGCTCAATTAACAGGGAAAATTATTGATGCAGAAGACAATTATCCGTTAGAATATGCAACAGTAGCTTTGTATCAAACAAATAATAAAACACTTGTAACCGGTGTTGTAACAGATAATAAGGGGAGGTTTTCTATAGGAAATATAAAACCAGGAAATTATTATTTAGAAGCTTCTTTTATTGGCTATAAAGTAAATAAAATTGCTTCTTTTAATCTTAAGAATAGAAGTGAAAAAAAAGATATAGGAACTATTAAATTAGTTTTAGGCTCAGGAAATGAGTTGAATGAAGTCGTTGTAAGATCGGAAAAAGCAGCAGTGGTGCATAAGATTGATAGACAGGTTTTTGATACTAAGAAATACCAAAGTACTGTTGGAGGTAATGCCGTAGATGTGGTTAAAAATTTACCTTCTATCACTGTAGATGGTTTAGGAGATATTAGTGTAAGAGGTAGTAAAGGTTTTACGGTTTTAATCAACGGGAAACCAACGCAGGGTGATGCAAGTAGCATTTTAGCACAATTACCAGCAAATGCTTTAGAAAGTGTAGAGTTAATTACAGCACCTTCTGCCAAATATGATCCTGAAGGAAAAGGTGGAATTTTAAATATTATCACTAAAAAAGGAGCCATTAACGGAACCTTTGCACAGATTAATGTTCGTGGCGGATTTCCTTCTATAGAAGAATATGACACTAAAAAAGCAGCTCAAAGATATGGAATAGACGCAACTGTTAATAAAAGAACAGATAATTGGAATATTTCTGTAGGTGCTAGTTACCAAAGAAATGATAAAACGGGTAGAAGAGAAGGAGAGATGTTTATAGTAAATACTCCAGAAAATAAAACCACTATATTACCTTCGGATGGTGAACGTAGTTTTGATGAGATTACATATAATGGTCGTTTTAACGTAGATTACACTCCAAATGAAAAAGACACCTATTCTATTGGTCTTTTTGCAGGCAAGCGTACTAAAGAGCGTTTAGCGGATATTGTGTATTTTGATAATCATGCAGTATCTCCAATAGGTACAGATAATCGTCAATATACTTTTACATATTACAATCACAATTTAAGAATTAGAAAAGGAGATTTTGCTTTAGGTAGTTTTGATTATTCACATAAATTTGATAATGCTTCAAAATTATCGGCTTCTATTTTATATGAATATACTTTTTTAGGAGGACCAACAGAAAATGACAATTTAGGAAACCCAGATAATACGATAGTATATCAACAAGAATACAATACCAACGATAATCCGTTGTACGGAACTCGTTTTAATTTAGATTACCAATGGAAACCTTTTTCTTTTGGAACTTTAGAAACAGGATATCAATATAGAGATTTAGACCATACAGGGAAGTTTGTGTATGAAAGAGACAATATTGATGGGGCAGGTATGCAGCCAGTTGATGAATTTTCTAGTGATGTAAGCTTAAAAAGAACCATTCATTCTGGTTATGCACAGGTAACAGGTTCTAAAAGTAAATGGGATTATAATGCTGGAGTTCGTTTAGAATCTATGGATAGAGTGTATAAAGAGGCTTTAAGGAGTGAAGCAAATGAAAATGTATATGATTATGATTTTGTTAAGTTGTTTCCTTCAGCATCTTTACAATATAAGATTAATGACAAAACGAATATAAAAACAGCTTATAGTAAAAGAGTAGAAAGAACTACAACTTTTAAAATGAACAGTTTTGCAGAACGTGAGCATTCAGAGGTTTTTGAACAAGGAGATAACACGTTATTACCAGAATTTATAGATTTAGTAGAATTAGGAATTACTAAAAAATTAGAAAAAGGAAACTCTGTGTATGCAACGGCTTATTTTAGACATGTAGATAATGTTATTAACCGTGTAAATACGTTGGCTTACGAGCAAAGTGGAGCAATAATAGATAGTGTAATTAATAGAGTGTTTTCTAACGTAGGTAAAAGTAATGCAATTGGTTTAGAAATTGGAGCTACTATTAAACCAACAGAAAATTGGACCAACTCGTTTGGTGCCAATGTGTATAATTATGCCATTGATGGTGTTTTAAAATTTAAACACAGAGACGGAATTAATAGACAATATGATGTTGATTCTAAATCTACCATTTATTCTTTTAATTTAAATTCTACCTATAATTTCTGGGAAAATGCTTCTTTACAATTTACCTTTAATTATTTGTCTGATAGAAATACAGCGATGGGAGAAGATTCTCGTTTTTACTCTCCGAATTTAACTTTTAGAAAAAAGTTTATGGATGATAAGTTAACAGCTACTTTACAATGGCAAAATATGGATATGGGCTTGTTAAATACGAATGAGCAGCGTATATCAACATCTGGAAGTAATTTTTATACGAGTACAAACTATAAATATGAAGTAGATATGGTTTCTTTAAACTTATCTTATACGTTTAATGCAGCTAAAAATAAATCTAAGTTTATTGATAGTGAATTTGGTAAGAAAGAATTTTAAAGCATAGATTATAAATATGTAGTCCCTTCAGGTTTTTTATATCTGAAGGGGCTTTTTTCTTAAAGTTATTTTATAAAGCTATTAAGTGTTTCAACGTAATTAAAATCTGAATAAAAGATGTTTAGTATTTATTTTCTTTACGATTTTTTCTACGGATTCTTTCAGTCCTTCTCTTATTCCAAATCTCTTTAATAGCACTCTTTTTTTGATCTCTAACACTTTTAATTTTAAGCCCTTTTAAACTATAGGTTTCTTCTGGTAGTTTATAATAGCTTATTTGGGTAGCAGTAACAGTGTATGTGCCTAGTTTACTGTCTTCATCAAAATATTTCAACAAAAAACCATCAACATAAAAGTCGTTTACATAACCTAAGCCAATATCATTTGTAGTAATTATTTCTCTTGTAATTGTCTCTTTACTTTTATTATTGGTAAGGATAAGGTTGTAGACATTCGTATTAAAGTTTAATAGTTTCTCTTGTTCGTTATCTAATTTGTTTAGTGTTTTTTCTAGCGGTCTAAAGTTACTAGCAGAAGCAATTTTAAGATGGACACTTTTATAACAATCATATTTTATCTCTTTATTATAATCAAATAGCACAAAAGTTTCAGCATCAAAAGTGTTTCTAATTGTTTTCTCTATGAGTTTATCTTTATTAAAAATAACAATAATTTCCTTAATTAAATGAGGTGAGTTTTGTTGTCTTATGCTGAGCTTATTGTCGTATTCTACTTTGTAAGTGATAATTACATCATTTAATATATCTGTATGATTTGGATGTCTCCATTGAGAGTTTGCAGAAAAAAATGAACAAAAAAAGGAAATTAAGATGTAGGTTTTTTTATTCATATCCAATTGTACTTATAAAATATAAATATAGTAAACTTAATAGACCTTTCAATTTTTATGTTGAAAGGTCTTTTTAATGTCTTGGTTCTTGTTTCTAAAAGCGAAGCAATCTAAAAACCTTAAAGATTATAAAACTCCATACTTTCAATAATCAAATCTTCGGGTACTTTACAGTCAATTTTGTAATCTTGATAATCGTTTAATAAAACAAAATTTACTTGTCCGTTTACGTTTTTCTTATCGTGTTTTAGTAATTCCATTATGTCAGAGAAATCTTCTTTCAAAAGATTTACTTTGTTATAAATAGATAAAACAACCTCTTTAACTTCGCTTACTTTTTCAGTAGGAAAACCTAATAATTTAGATGACATAAAACATTCACAAACCATTCCAATAGCAATAGCTTCACCATGAGTTAGGTTTTCTTTGTCTTCAGATTCTAGGTAAAAAGACTCAATTGCATGCCCTAATGTATGACCGAAATTTAAAATTTTTCGCAAGCTTTGTTCCTTCGGATCTTGTAATACAACTTCATTTTTTATTTCTATAGAGCGATGTATTAAATCACTTATAACTAAGTTTTTATTATTTTTTATTTCTTTAAAAAGTTTAAGATCGTAAGTAATGCCGTATTTCAGAATTTCTGCGGTTCCAGATTTAATTTCTCTAGTAGAAACGGTTGTTAAATAATCAGTATCTACAATTACCATTTCTGGGTTTGCAAACAATCCAATTTGGTTTTTTAGCACGCCTAAATCAACTCCGGTTTTTCCTCCAACAGAAGCATCAACCATAGATAATAATGTTGTTGGTATGTTTACAAAGGCTATTCCACGTTTAAAACAAGAGGCAACAAAACCTCCTAAATCTGTAATAACACCACCTCCTAAAGTAATCAGTAAACTTTTTCTATCACCACCTAATTCGGTAATAGCATTCCAAACTCCAATGCAAGTTTCTATGTTTTTATTGATCTCTCCAGACTCAATTTCTATCACTTCAATGCGTTTGTCTGTTTCTAAATTTCTAATAAATTTAGGATAACAATGCTCCATTGTATTTTCATCTACCAAAATAAAAAGTGTAGAATAGTTGTTTTTTGCAATTAAACTAGAAAGTTCTTTGTATGCTTTGTCCTGAAAATTAACAGGATATGTTACTGCTTGAATCGATTTCATTGGTAAATTATTAAGTGTGCAAATTAAAAATAATTTATTCAATTATTGCCATTCAAATACTATATTTGTTTTACTAAATCGATATAGTATGAATATTTTTGACAATACCCAAGTTGCCTTTTCTTTAAAGTCAGATTCTCAATTAGAAAGAGCTTATTTTTTGTTTAGAATGATACAGAATGAACCTATGGTAAGAATAGGTTCTGCGGTAACTAATTTTGCATTAAAAGTACATTTACCGGTAGAAGGCTTAATCCGTTCTACTGTTTTCGATCATTTTTGTGGAGGCGTAACTGAAGAAGATTGCATGCCTATTATAGACAATATGTACAACAATGGTAATGTACATAGTGTGTTAGATTATTCCGTAGAAGGGCAAGACCAAGAAGTTAGTTTTGATGGTGCTTTAGAAAAAATATTAAAAATTATTAATTTTTGTGAAGAAAAACAATCCATTCCCTATGCTGTTTTTAAGCCATCGGGTTTTGGACGTTTTGAATTGTATCAAAAAATATCCGAAGAAAAAACCTTAACTCAAAAAGAGGAAGAAGAATGGAATAGAGTAGTGGCTCGTTTTCATAAAGTCTGTAAAGTTGCCATTCAAAAAGATGTTCCCTTATTAATTGATGCAGAAGAAAGCTGGATGCAAAAAGCTGCAGACGAATTAATAGAAGAGTTAATGGAGATTTATAACAAAGAAAAAGCCATCGTGTTTAATACATTACAAATGTATAAACACGACAGAATGGACTATCTAAAAACATTGCATGCCAAAGCAAAAGAGAAAGGTTTTTATATAGGAATGAAAGTTGTTAGAGGTGCTTATATGGAAAAAGAGCGCGAAAGAGCTGAAGAAAAAGGGTATCCTTCTCCAATATGTGCAGACAAACAAGCTACAGATTTAAATTATGATGCGTGTATAAAATACATGATGGATCACCCAAAAATGGCTTTATTTGCAGGTACTCATAATGAGGAGAGCTCTTATTTGTTAATGGATTTAGCAAAAAAACACAGCATTAAAGAAAATGACAACCGCCTTTGGTTTGGACAATTATTTGGTATGAGCGATCATATTAGTTACAACTTGGCAAACCAAGGGTATAACGTAGCCAAATATTTGCCTTTTGGTCCTGTTAGAGATGTGATGCCGTATTTAATACGAAGAGCAGAAGAAAACACTTCTGTAGCCGGACAAACAAGTAGGGAGTTAAACCTGTTAAAAACAGAAAGAAAGAGAAGAAAATTATAATGACGAGCGTTGAAGAAATAAAATTATTAATTTATAGAAATAAGTTAAGGCTTGCCCAAGAATTAAGGCAAAGTAAGGAAGCTGTTTTTTTAATAAAAAAAGCTACATATTCTAATTTAACACCGGTAGAAAAAGAGAAAATTAAAATACAGTTATTAGATATTTGTAAAGCAGTGCCTTCATTAGCCGTGTTTTTATTACCAGGTGGGGCTTTGTTATTACCGCTTTTAATAAAATTAATTCCAGATATTTTACCATCGGCATTTCAAGATGATTTGCCAGAAGATAAAAAATAGGCGCTTAAAATTCTTTTAAATTAAAGTGCTTAAAACTTTATTTATCAAAAAATAATACAATACATTTGTAGAGTAAACTTTAGGAGTAGCTATTAAATTAGTTTGAGAAAAATCCTTAGAACCTGATTTGGTTAATACCAACGTAGGAAAAAGTTGCTTAGATTTAGTTATACAAAAACTACCTCTCTACGGTTTACAGTAAATATTTAAAAAATATGATTACTATAAAAGTAAACCAAGAAAATCATCAATTTTCAGACAATTTAGCATTAGAACAATTAATTCGTTTTTTAGAAATAAAAACGAACGGAATTGCTGTTGCTATAAATGGTAGTGTCGTTAAAAAAAGCGATTGGTCTTTACGGTTACTTCAAAATAGTGATGAAGTTTTAATTATTAAATCCACCCAAGGTGGTTAGTAATTAGACTATTAAAAAACAAACTATTTAATTGATCTAACTAAAATTTATGAAGAGCAAAGACACTGCACCAAAACAAGACGGAATTACAAGACATCCGTTTCCTAATTCTACAAAAGTATATGTAGCAGGAAAAATTCATCCACAGATAAAAGTTGCCATGCGAGAAATTGCATTGAGTGATACGACAGATTCTATGACGAAAAAGAAAACGCCAAACGAACCTGTTACCGTCTATGATACTTCTGGTCCATATACAGACCCAAATAAAGAAATCAATATCCATGCAGGGATAGAAAGAATTCGTGAACAATGGATTTTAGAAAGAAGAAATGTAGAGCAATTAGATGCTTTTTCTTCGGAATATTGCAACGAGCGTTTAAACGATAAGAGTTTAGACCACATGCGTTTTGCCTTGTTAAAAAAGCCTTTAAGAGCAAAAAAAGGACAAAATGTTACCCAATTGCACTATGCAAAACAAGGTATGATTACGCCAGAAATGGAATACATCGCTATTCGAGAAAACCAACGAATCGATGAAATGACGGAGATTAGAAAGCAACACAAAGGAGAACACTTTGGCGCTTCTATTCCAGATAAAATTACACCAGAATTTGTACGAAGCGAAGTAGCAAGAGGGCGTGCTGTAATTCCTTCAAATATCAACCACCCAGAAGCAGAACCTATGATTTTAGGTAGAAACTTCTTAGTGAAAATTAACGCAAACATTGGTAATTCTGCCGTAACTTCATCAATAGAAGAAGAAGTAGAAAAAGCAGTTTGGGCGTGTCGTTGGGGTGCAGATAATATTATGGATTTATCTACTGGAGAAAATATTCACGAAACACGTGAGTGGATTGTTCGTAATTCTCCAGTTCCAATTGGTACGGTGCCAATTTACCAAGCTTTAGAAAAAGTAAACGGAGTTGCGGAAGATTTAACTTGGGAGATTTTTAAAGACACTTTAATAGAACAAGCAGAGCAAGGAGTCGATTATTTTACCATTCACGCAGGTGTTTTGTTGCGTTACATACCAATGACAGCAAAACGTGTTACCGGAATCGTTTCTCGTGGAGGTTCAATTATGGCAAAATGGTGTTTGGCGCATCATAAAGAGAGTTTTTTATACACTCATTTCGAAGATATTTGCGAAATTTTAAAACAATACGATGTTGCTTTTTCTTTAGGAGACGGTTTGCGTCCGGGATCTGTTGCTGATGCAAATGACGAAGCGCAATTTGCCGAATTGGAAACTTTGGGCGAGTTAACTCAGATTGCTCGTAAGCACGAAGTTCAGTGTTTTATAGAAGGACCAGGTCACGTGCCAATGCACATGATTAAAGAAAATATGGAGAAGCAAATTGATGTTTGCGACGAAGCGCCTTTTTACACGTTAGGGCCTTTAACCACAGACATTGCACCAGGTTACGATCATATTACATCTGGAATTGGAGCCGCTATGATTGGTTGGTTTGGTTGCGCTATGTTGTGTTACGTTACGCCAAAAGAGCACTTAGGTTTACCTAATAAAGAAGACGTTCGTGTTGGTGTGGTTACTTACAAATTGGCAGCCCATGCTGCCGATTTAGCAAAAGGGCATCCAGGTTCTCAGCACCGAGATAACGCATTAAGTATGGCGCGTTTTGAGTTCCGTTGGAATGATCAATTCAATTTAGGACTCGATCCGGAGCGTGCTTTAGAATACCATGATGAGACGTTGCCTGCAGATGGTGCAAAGGTGGCGCATTTCTGTTCTATGTGCGGACCGAAATTTTGTTCTATGAAAATTTCTCAAGAAGTGAGAGATTTTGCAGCCGAAAATGACATTGTAGACAACGAGGTGATTGCAAAAGGAATGCAAGAAAAATCTAAGGAGTTTAAGGAAAAAGGATCGGAAGTGTATTTATAAAATAATTAGGAAGTTCCCACGCTTAGAAAAAAGCGTGGGCGGGCTTTCCGTTATATCTTTTGCTGAAAAAGCAAAAGGATGCCACTGCAATCCCTAACTCAAAAACCAAAGCAACTGTAATTACGAGAAGGTGAAAGTTATCGTCATTACGAGGAGGTACGACGAAGTAATCTTATCTTTTAATTTCAAAAACTAAAAACACTATGATAATTCTTATCTCACCAGAAAACGATATCCCAAACGAAATAGAGACACTAAACCAATTATTTAAAGAAGGTTTAATGGTGTATCATTTTAGAAAACCTGCTAAAAATTACGAAGAACACGTCGCGTATTTAAATCAGGTAGATAAAGAATTTCACAATAGAATTGTAGTGCATTATCATCATGAGTTGATAAATGAGTTTAATTTAAAAGGAATTCATTTTCAGGAACAAAAAAGAATAGATCATATCGATAATCCGAGTGAATATTTTAAAAACTTGAATATGTATGGCAAAACTATTAGTTCTTCTTTTCATGAACCAAAAGTTTTAAAAGATTGTTATTTCGAGTTCGATTATCATTTATTGAGTCCTGTTTTTTCTTCCATTTCTAAAGAAGGTTATGAAGGCAAAGGTTTTGATGTGAATCATATTAATAAAACCATTATTGGAATGGGCGGAATTAATACAGAAACTATAGAGGAAACCTTAAAATTAGGTTTTAAAGGAATTGGAGTTTTAGGTGGTGTTTGGAATGCCGAAAATCCGGTAGAAAGTTTTATCAATATAAAACGTGCTTATCAAGTATGTATAACAAATTAATGATTTCTATTTGTGTCAGTTCGAGCACAGTCGAGAAGTACGTAAGTTAAGAGTTATTTAGATTGAGGAGTGGGAAAGGTTATTAAGTATAAGATTGCCACGTCCTTTGTTTTCGAAATGACAATTACAATGGATAAAACTCTTGTCAGTTCGAGTGTTTTTATGAAGTGATAAGGAAATAAAAATGTATCGAGAACACGTTTGTAAAACACGAATTTGTTTTCAAAAAGAAGAAAGAATTTAAAAGAAATAAATAAAATTTGAATCAAAAAAACTACATATTAACCATTGCAGGTTTAGATCCTTCGAGTGGAGCGGGAATTACATCAGATATGAAGACATTTGAAGCGCATAATCTATACGGATTATCGGTGTGTACTGCGGTTACGGTTCAGAATGATATTGAGTTTACAGACTGTGTTTGGATAGAGAAAAAAGTGATATTAAGTCAAGTAAAACAACTTTTTAAACGCTTTTATATTCCTGTTGTAAAAATCGGAATCATTAAATCTTGGAAAATTTTGTTAGAAGTTATTCAAGCTTTAAAAAAGTTAAATCCGGAGATTAAAATAGTTTTAGATCCTATTTTAAAAGCAAGTGCGGGTTTTAAATTTCATAGCATACAAGATCTAGAAACTTTTGAAAAAGTATTAGAAAATTGCGATTTTATAACGCCAAATTATGATGAAATAAAAGCATTGTTTCCAGATAAAAGCATAGAACAAACCATAGAGTTTATCGCAGAAAGAACAAATATCTACTTAAAAGGCGGACATAGAACGGACAAAAAAGGTTGGGACGAAGTGTATTACAGTAAAATTGTAAAACTAAATATTCCTCCAATCACCACAAAACCCATTTATGAAAAACACGGAAGTGGTTGTGTTTTATCATCCGCTTTAGCAGCAAATTTAGTGAAAGAGATTCCTTTAGAAGACGCTTGTAGAAATACAAAATTGTACACAGAACAGTTTTTAAGTTCTAACGAGTCCTTATTAGGAACACATAATTATCAACAAAAATGATTAGTAAATTACAATATATATCACAAGGAGAAACGCCCGAAACTCATTTAGAAAACCTACAAAAAGCATGTGTTTCTGGGGCAGATTGGGTGCAATTACGTTTAAAAAATTGTGATGTTGAAACCATTTTAGAAACGGCTCAAAAGGCAAGAGAAATAACAAATAGTTTTAATGCAAAACTAATTATAAACGATCATTACAAAATTGCGAAAGCTGTAAAAGCAGACGGAGTGCATTTAGGTAAAAGTGATGAATGTCCGTTAGTAGTTCGTGAGTATTTAGGTGCGTCTTTTATAATTGGAGGAACTGCAAATACAGCTGAAGATTGTAACAGTTTACTTGATAAAAAAGTAGATTATATTGGTTTAGGTCCTTATCGATTTACAGAAACCAAAAAGAATTTAAGTCCGGTTTTAGGTGTTTTAGGCTACAGAAAAATAGTAAAAGAATTACAAACGGAAATACCAATTATTGCAATAGGCGGAATTACATTAAAAGATGTTCCTGGAATAATAAACACAGGAATTTACGGAATTGCAGTTTCAGGCGAAATAACAAAAGAAGTTAGCAGTATTGCTGAATTTCAAGAAATATTAAATTGAGAAAGAGAGATATCAACTAGAGCAAGGTTTATAGGTTCCTAATTTTATAAAATGAACTGGGTTTAAACTTTGTTCGACGTGGTGTCAAATCAAAAAAAACATATAATGAGTCAAAAATTAAAAATAGCAGACAAAGAATTTACCTCTCGTTTATTTACAGGAACAGGGAAATTTAGTTCATCTCAGTTAATGAAAGAAGCATTATTGGCTTCCGAAAGTGAGTTGATAACAGTGGCTTTAAAAAGGGTAGATGTTGCAAATGAAGAAGATGATATTTTATCTCATTTGAATCATAAACGTATTAATTTGTTGCCAAATACATCTGGAGTAAGAACTGCCAAAGAAGCTGTTTTTGCGGCCGAATTATCTAGGGAAGCTTTAGAAACGAATTGGGTAAAATTAGAAATTCACCCAGATCCAAGATATTTATTACCAGACCCAATAGAAACTTTAAAAGCGGCAGAAGAATTGGTTAAATTAGGTTTTGTGGTGATGCCATATATTCATGCAGACCCAGTTTTATGTAAACGTTTAGAAGATATTGGTGTGCAATGTGTAATGCCTTTAGGGGCGCCAATTGGTAGTAACAAAGGTTTAAAAACGGTAGATTTTTTAGAAATTATAATAGAGCAATCTAATGTGCCAGTAATTGTAGATGCTGGTATTGGTGCGCCGTCTCACGCAGCGTACGCAATGGAATTAGGCGCAGATGCTGTTTTGGTAAATACAGCGATTGCAGTTTCTCAGAACCCTGTTGCGATGGCAAAAGCATTTAAAATGGCAGTGGAAGCGGGTAGAATAGCATACGAAGCAAAATTGGCTCCAAGAAGCGAAATTGCCATTGCAAGCAGTCCGTTAACTAGTTTTTTAAATTAAAGTATGAGTCATTTTAAAGAACTTTTCGATACCTATAATTGGGATTTTAGCCTAAAAAGTATTTTCGATAAAACAGCTGTTGAGGTAGAACAAGCGTTGGCAAAAGATAAGCTGGATTTAGAAGATTTTAAAGCCTTAATTTCTCCTGCCGCAAAACCATTTTTAGAAGAAATGGCATATAAAAGTCAACTGTTGACTAAAAAACGTTTCGGAAATACGATGCAGATGTATGTGCCTATGTATTTGAGTAACGAATGTCAGAATATTTGTACGTATTGTGGTTTTAGTATGACGAATAAAATTCCGAGACGGACGCTAACAGATGCAGAAATTTTAAAGGAAGTCGCTTTTTTAAAAGAGAAAGGCTACGATCATATTTTGTTGGTAACCGGAGAAGCAAATAAAACGGTTGGAGTAGAATATATAAGGAATGCGATTCAATTAATTCGTTCTCAATTTTCTAATATTACGATTGAAGTACAGCCTTTAGACCAAGATGAATATGAGTTGTTGGTGGAAAACGGCTTGTATGCGGTTTTGGTGTATCAAGAAACGTATCATAGAGACGAGTACAAAAAACATCATCCGAAGGGAAAAAAATCTAATTTCGATTATCGATTAGATACACCCGATCGATTAGGAAAAGCAGGAATTCATAAAATTGGTTTGGGAGCTTTATTCGGATTAGAAGATTGGCGTGCCGATAGTTTTTTTACCGCTTTGCATTTAAAATATTTACAGAAAACGTATTGGAAAACAAAATACTCGATTTCTTTTCCCAGATTACGCCCGCATTCTGGCGGATTAGAGCCAAAAGTAGAAATGACAGATTCGGACTTGGTACAACTTATTTGTGCATTTCGTTTGTTTGACGAAGACATCGAATTATCAATGTCTACCAGAGAAAGTGAAGTTTTTAGAAATCACATTGTCAATTTAGGAATTACGTCTATTAGTGCAGAATCTAAAACAAATCCTGGAGGGTATTCGGTAGCACCACAATCTTTAGAACAGTTTGAGATTTCTGATGAAAGAAGTACTGCTGAGGTGGTGCAAATGCTAAAAAATCAAGATTTAGAAGTCGTTTGGAAAGATTGGGAATATTTTAGGTAATCAATTATCAATAATCATTTATCAGTGATCAATTATCAATTATCATTTATCAATAATCAGTGATCAATTATCAATTATGAATTACGAGTTTCAAATTATGAAGTTCACGTTTTAACTTAGTTTTATCATGCTAACATCCGAAGAAAAAAAACAATACAACCGTCATTTAATTCTAGATAAAATAGGTGAGGAAGGACAATTAAAACTAAAACAATCCAAAGTTTTGGTTATTGGAGCTGGCGGATTAGGTTGTCCTGTTTTGCAGTATTTAACAGCAGCAGGAGTTGGAACTATTGGTATTATAGATGACGATGTGGTTGATCAAAGTAATTTACAACGTCAGATTTTATATACGATGGAGGATATTGGTTTGTCTAAATCTAAAACTGCAGCAAAACGATTATCAAGATTAAATCCGTTTGTAAAATTTGATGTGTATCAAGAAAAATTAACCAGAGAAAATGCCATTTCATTATTTACTAATTATGATATTATTGTAGATGGAAGCGATAATTTTTCTACGCGTTATTTAGTAAATGATGCTGTTGTAATTACAAACAAACCATTAGTTTATGGATCTATATTTAAATTCGAAGGTCAGGTGAGTGTTTTTAACTATCAAGGAAGCGGAACGTATAGATGTTTGTATCCAACGCCACCAAAACCAGATGAATCTCCAAATTGTTCAGAAATTGGCGTTTTAGGCGTTTTACCCGGAATTATAGGAAGTTTACAAGCGAATGAAACGATTAAGATTATTTGTGGAATAGGAGAGGCGCTTGCCAATAAATTATTGATTTATGATTCTTTACAAATGAATCAAACAATTTTAAATTTTGAAAAAGACACTACTTTAGAAATTACTGTTTTAGAAGCTGATTATGATTTTTTCTGCGGAATTGTAGCATCAGAAGAAATTACTATAGAGGAACTTCAAAAAAATAAAGAAAAATATAATTTATTAGATGTTCGCGAAACTTGGGAAAGAGAAGGCCATCATATTGGAGGGCAACATATTCCTTTAGACGAGTTGTTGGAACGTCTTGATGAGGTGAATCAGCATAAAGATTTAGTAGTGTACTGTAAGTCTGGAGTGCGAAGTAAGAAAGCAATTAATATTTTATTCAATAATAATTATAAGCCTAAAATATTAAATTTAAAGGGTGGTTGTTTCTAGTTAATTTTTATTAAAAATTAATTATGAGATACTTTTTTAACTTTGAGATAGTTAAAGTTTTTTATAATGCGTCAATTCTTTAAACTAAAAACACTACTTTTGCACGAAATTTAAGAATACATAAATGCAACCAATTAGAAATATCGCTATTATAGCCCATGTCGATCACGGTAAGACAACGTTAGTAGATAAAATTATAGATCAAGCAAAAATCTTAGACGATCGTAAAGTTCGTACAGATTTATTGTTAGATAGTAACGATTTAGAA
Source organism: Polaribacter sp. Z014 (assembly GCF_023555435.1). NCBI lineage: Bacteria > Pseudomonadati > Bacteroidota > Flavobacteriia > Flavobacteriales > Flavobacteriaceae > Polaribacter > Polaribacter sp. Z014. Next base: position 3,707 of record NZ_JALCZP010000030.1, on the reverse strand, counting down.
AGAGAAAGAGGAATTACTATTCTTTCTAAAAATGTATCGGTACACTACAAAGACACAAAAATTAACGTAATTGATACTCCTGGTCACGCGGATTTTGGTGGTGAAGTAGAGCGTGTATTAAAAATGGCTGATGGTGTTTTATTATTAGTTGATGCTTTTGAAGGGCCAATGCCACAAACTCGTTTTGTATTAGGTAAAGCCTTAGAATTAGGATTAACTCCTATTGTTGTTGTAAATAAAGTAGATAAAGAAAACTGTACTCCTGACATCGTTCATGAAAAAGTTTTCGATTTAATGTTTGCGTTAGAAGCAACAGAAGAGCAATTAGACTTTGCTACTGTTTATGGTTCTGCAAAGAACAACTGGATGAGTACTGATTGGAGAAATGAAACTGATAACATTATTCCTTTATTGGATGCTGTTTTAGAATCTATTCCAGAAACGAAGTACAATGCTGGTACACCACAAATGCAAATTACTTCTTTAGATTTTTCTGCTTTTACAGGTAGAATTGCTATTGGACGTGTTTTTAGAGGTGACTTAGAAGTAGGTAAAGATTACATGTTGTGTAAAGCAGATGGTTCTACTAAAAAAGTAAGAATTAAAGAATTACACGTATTCGAAGGAATGGGTAAACTACAGGTAGAAAAAGTACCTTGTGGAGATATTTGTGCTATTACAGGTATTGAGGGATTTGAAATTGGTGATACAATTGCAGATTTAGAAAACCCAGAAGCATTACCAAGAACAGAAATAGATCAACCTACTATGAGTATGTTGTTTACTATTAACAACTCTCCTTTCTTTGGTAAAGAAGGTAAATATGTAACATCTCGTCACTTAAGAGATCGTTTATTTAAGGAATTAGAAAAAAACCTTGCATTAAAAGTAGAAACTACTGATAGTGAAGATAAATTCAACGTTTTTGGACGTGGAGTTTTACACTTATCTGTATTAATCGAAACAATGCGTAGAGAAGGTTATGAATTACAAGTGGGACGTCCACAAGTAATTATAAAAATGGTAGATGGTAAGAAACATGAACCAATGGAAACATTGTCTATTGATGTACCAGAAGACATGGCTTCTAAAGCTATTAACTTAGTATCTCTTAGAAAAGGAGATATGTTAATAATGGAACCTAAAGGAGATTTACAACACTTAGAATTTACAATTCCATCTCGTGGATTGATTGGTTTAAGAAATAAAATTTTAACAGCAACTGCAGGTACAGCAATTATTAATCACCGTTTTTCTGAATATGGTCCTTATAAAGGAGATTTTACTGAAGAAGTAAAAGGAGCAATAGTTTCTTCTGCTGCTGGTAAAGCAACTGCATATGCATTAAACCGTTTACAAGATAGAGGTCGTTTCTTTATTGATATCAATCAAGAGATTTATATTGGTCAAGTAATTGGAGAAAACAGTAAATCTGATGATATGGCTGTAAACTTAATTAAAGGAAAGCAATTAACAAACATGCGTAAATCTGGTACAGATGAAGCTATGAAAATTGCACCGAAAGTAGATTTTTCTTTAGAAGAAAATATGGAATACATTAAAGAAGATGAGTATTTAGAAGTTACTCCAGAAAGCTTACGTATGCGTAAGATTGTTTTTAAAGCATAATTTTTATGCTGAACTTGTTTTCAGTATTTTAAATTAATAATATTTTTAGAAAAGCTCAAGTTTTAAACTTGAGCTTTTTTTATCTTTGTACTATGAGTGAATTTAAAGTTTTTTTTGAAACATTACAACGTAGCCTAACCAATAATGAGTTTGTAAAACTTACATTAAGTAAACCGATGCGAAAAAGTGAAGGTTTGTTAAATGTATATGTCCGATTATTTAATATTGATGGTAATGAGGTTTTTGAATTGAAATATAGACATGCAGAAGAGAATGAGTTTAAACAATTTTCTTTGGATGAACTAACTGTAGAACTAGAAAAACTATTATTAGAAACTTTTAGAACAGGCTGTTTATTTACCTTAAGCGAAGATTTAATAGTACTTGTTTCTAAAAAGAAATTGGTGTCTTATAGAGACAATGCTCCGAGTTTTAAAAATAAATTACCAGAAATCCCATTACAGTCTTAATTTCTTTTTTTTAGATAGATTTTATACTAATTAAAGTTGAATTTTAAATAAAAAGTGAATTTATTATTTTAAAAACTAAATTAAAATTCCATCTTCTTTTACAAGTACAAAGTAGCTAAAGTTTGCACCCATTTTAATTATATGTTGTTTTATCAATTACAGTAGTTAAAATTAAAAAATAGTCAATTTTTAGAATACATTTTTATGAAATTATGAAATATTAGTTTTTAGAGTTAATCTATTTATTATGAAATAACTAGATTCATAATTCTATTAAATATTCTACATTAAACAGACTTAATCGAAGTACTATAGTCTACCTTTGTATAAAATTGTTAAACCAATATTTATTCTTGACAGAATAAAGAAATACATCACTTAAAATTATGAATGCAATATTCACAGATGCTAGTTTTCAGAACATAGTAAACGTAGCCAATAAATACGGAATAAGTACAAATGCGGCTAAAGATTTAACATATTGTCTTATGAATAGTAATGGTACTATGGCTCAATTTAATATCGCTGAATTAGGTGGTGGTGGACAATGGATGCAAGGTGGTATGACCATGGTTGGAGATATGTTTAACAATAATCTTAAATATTTGGTAGACGGACTTTGTGTAGATTTATCTAACTTAATTCATCAAGGAGCTATCCAATACAAACCTTTACCTAAGACAGAAAACGGACAAGGTGGTTTTTCTGGAAATTGGTGGGGAGATTTAGGTTTTCCTAATTCTACCGGTAGTCAAAATGATACAAGTTATGCTATTTTTAATAACATACACCGTTTGGCAATTCAGCAAAATGGTAAAGTAACCATTTTTGATACGTTAGATCATAATATTGGTGGAGTAGGACAGCAACAAGGAGGAAATTATTCGGTTTCTTTTACAAGTCAATATGGTAATGTAGATTTAAATGCTTTACCTATTATCTCTGGAGGAAATAAACCACAACAATCAGCGCCAATTCAAAATAATGAAGTACAAAATAATATAATTGAAACGCCAATGGCACCTATTATGGAAGCTCCAATGCAGCCAAATAATAACATGAACAATTCTGCTTTCGAAGAAGATATTTTTGGAAAAATTGAAAAGTTAGCTGGTTTAAAAGACAAAGGAATTCTTTCTGTTGAAGAGTTCGAAAATAAGAAAGCTGATTTATTAAATAGATTGTAATAGAGGCTTAGTTGTTTTTATAACTATAGGATCAAATCCAAAAGTTGTGGGGTTATCTAATTATGCATAAATAATAGTAATTCTAAAAAGGATGAATTCTATGTTTCTATCTCCTATAAATTTTGTTCTAAATGTTTTATATTGCTTTATTCATCTTTTTAAGGTAGAATGCCCACTCCTAGGTAGGCTTCCAAATCTAATTGATGTTTAAATTTTTCTAGTTTTAATAAGAGTAAACCTTCAATATCTTGACGAACTTTAAAATATGTTGAATTCTTAAAGGCTTCTTCTAAACTAGTAAATTCTTCTTTTATTGCAATACAAGATGTTATTCCCATAGGCCAGAAAATAATTAAAATTAGCTAAATTTAAAATAAAATTGATGTAATCTATAAAATGGAGTGTTTTTTTTTTTTTTTTT